>JASFUT010000258.1:0-4989 GCA_050050175.1 Chromatiales bacterium | reverse complement strand
GGCGCCGGCCGCGCCCCCGGATCGATCCGCACCTGCGTCTATAATCCCCCGACCCAACAGAACCGAGGACAGCTTTACCGTGGCCGAGCTGAAGAACGACCGGTTGCTCCGAGCGCTGCTTCGCAAGCCCGTCGACGTCACGCCCGTGTGGATGATGCGTCAGGCGGGCCGCTACCTGCCCGAGTATCGCGCCACCCGTGAGAAGGCGGGCAGCTTCATGGACCTGTGCCGCAGCCCCGAGCTCGCCTGCGAGGTCACGCTCCAGCCGCTGCGCCGATTCGACCTCGACGCCGCGATCCTGTTCTCCGACATCCTGACCATACCGGACGCCATGGGCCTGGGTCTTTACTTCACGGAAGGCGAGGGCCCCATGTTCGAGCGCCCGGTGGGCGATGCCGCCGCCGTCGGCGCGTTGCCGATCCCCGACCCCGAGAGCGACCTGGGCTACGTGATGGATGCAGTGCGCACCATCCGCCGGGAGCTCGACGGGCAGGTTCCGCTGATCGGCTTCTCCGGCAGCCCCTGGACGCTCGCCACCTATATGGTCGAGGGGGGCACGACCAAGAACTTCGCCCGGGTCAAGGCGATGATGTACGACCGCCCGGACCTCATGCACGGCCTTCTCGAGAAGACCGCCGACTCGGTGACGGCCTACCTGAATGCCCAGGTCGCGGCGGGCGCACAGGCCTTGATGGTGTTCGACACCTGGGGCGGCGTGCTCACGCCCCGAGACTTCCGGGAGTTCTCGCTCGCCTATCTGGCTCGCATCGTCGCGGGCCTGACCCGCGAGGCGGAAGGCCGGCGCGTGCCGGTCGTGCTGTTCTCCAAGGGTGCAGGTGCATGGCTGGCCGACATGGTGGAGACCGGCTGCGACGCCCTCGGGGTGGACTGGACCACGGATCTCGCCGACGCCCGCCGCCAGGTCGGGGACGCCGTGGCGCTCCAGGGCAATCTCGACCCCTGCGCGCTCTACGCCTCCCCGGAGCGTATCCGCGCGGAGGTCGCGGGCGTGCTCGAGAGCTACGGCGCCGCCGCGGGGCACGTCTTCAATCTCGGTCACGGGATTCACCCCAACGTCGACCCGGAGCACGCGCGGGTCATGGTGGACGCCGTCCACGAGCTCAGCCGACCGTACCACGGTAGCTGACCGGCTCGCGGCGGCGGGTTTCTCCCCCGCAGGTGTGCTGCCATAATGCGGGCTGCAACGCAGCCCCGGGGGGACGCATGAATATCGCCGTGCTCGGGCTCGGCCTGATGGGCGTCGCCGTCGCCCGGCGTCTGCAGGACCAGGGTCAGGCCGTCAAAGGCTGGAATCGGGGCGATGCGCGGCGCGATGCCGCGGCGGCCCAGGGGCTGGAGGTGACCGGTCGGGTCGAGGAGGCGATCGATGGGTCCGACTGCGTCATTCTCACTCTCAGCGATGCCGCAGCCATCGGCGCCGTCCTGACGGGTGAGGAGGTCGAGCCCGCCCTGGCGGGCAGGGTTGCGATCCAGATGGGAACCATCGCGCCGTCCGAGAGCCGGGACCTGGAGCGGCGGCTGCGCGGGGCGGGGGCGGACTACCTGGAGGCTCCGGTGCTGGGGAGCATCCCCGAGGCGCGCTCCGGCAGGCTCATCGTCATGGCCGGCGGCCCGGAGCCGCTGTTCCAGCGCTGCCTTCCCCTGCTCCGCCTCCTCGGCGAGCGGCCCCGGCTGATCGGTCCCACGGGCCAGGGGGCGGCGCTCAAGCTGGCCATGAACCAGCTCATCGGTGCACTGACGGCGGGCTTCTCCGCCAGCCTCGGCCTGGTCCGGGCCGAGGGTATAGACGTGGACCTGTTCATGGACCTGCTGCGGGGATCCGCGCTCTACGCGCCCACGTTCGACAAGAAGCTGGGCAAGATGCTCGACGGCCAGTACGGCAGCCCGAACTTCCCGCTGAAGCACCTCATCAAGGATCTCGCGCTGTTCGAGCGCGTTGCCGCCGGGCACGCGATGGACGTGCGTGTGCCGGCCGCCCTCGGGGCCCTGTCGGAAGAGGCCCTGCTGGCGGGTCACGGCGATGAGGATTACTCTTCGCTCTACGAAGCGGTCAATCCGGAGGGACACCGCCGGGACAGACCGTCAACCACACCAAAGGGATGAAACGAGGATGACCGACCAGAACCCGTACTCGGCGCCGGCCGCCGACCTGGAGCCCACTCCGGGGGACACCACCGCCCTGTTCGAGCCCGCCGCCGTGTCCGCCGGCCGCGGCTGGGGGTGGATCGCGGAGGGCTTCGATCTCTTCAAGAAATCCCCCTGGGTCTGGATCGGGATCGTGCTCATCTGGTTCATCATCTCCATCGCCCTGTCCCTGATCCCCATCGTCTCCCTGGCGGTCACGGTCCTCAGTCCGATCTTTCTCGGCGGGCTGATGCTGGGCTGCCACGCCCTGGAGCAGAACGAGCGTCTGCGCGTGGAGCACCTGTTCGCCGGGTTCAATACCCGGCCCGGGCCGCTCGCCGCCGTGGGCGGGCTCTATCTCGCCGGCACCCTCGGCATTTTCCTGGCTGTGGTCCTGCTGGCGATGCTCTTCGGCGGCATCGGCGTCCTGAGCATGGACGGGGGCGCCGATCCGGGGATTGCCGCGGGCATGGGGGTGGGGCTGCTGCTGGTCCTGATCCTACTGGGGATGCTGCTCTTCATACCGTTGATCATGGCGTTCTGGTTCGCCCCCGCGCTGGTCGTCCGCCACGAGCTCCCGGCGTTCGAGGCGATGAGGCTCAGCTTCGTCGGCTGCCTCCGCAACGTCCTGCCCTTTCTGGTCTACGGCATTGCCATGATCCTGCTCTCCATCATCGCGGCAATCCCTCTGGCGCTGGGGTTCCTGGTGCTCTGGCCCGTGCTCATCGGATCGGTTTACGCGGGCTACCGGGACATCTATCTCGCGGATTGACCCGGCCGGAACCGGCGGCTCGGCGTCGTCAGCCGACCTCGGCCAGCAGCCGGTCGATCATGCGGCGGGCCTGGCCGAGATAGCCGGCGCCGAACAGGTTGAGGTGATTGAGGACGTGGTAGAGGTTGTAGAGCGTCTTCCTGACGCCGTAGCCCGGGTCCAGGGGCCAGGCCTCTTCGTAGGCCGCGTAGAACCGGCCGCCGAAGCTGCCGAAGAGCTCGGTCATGGCCAGGTCCGCCTCCCGGTCGGCGTAGTAGACCGCGGGGTCGAAGACGACCGGATCCCCGTCGGCGGCGTAGGCAATGTTGCCGCCCCAGAGGTCCCCGTGGATGAGCGACGGCATGGGGTCGTGGTCGATCAGAGCGCCGAAGCGTTCGAGCAGCGCCTCGCCCCGGCGCTGGAGCTCGCCCCCATGGCCGTTGCGTCCCGCCAGCTCGAGCTGGAACCCGAGCCGCTGATCGCGCCAGAAGCGCACCCAGTCGGTGTCGGACCCGTTGTGCTGGGGCGTGGAGCCTATGGTGTTGTCACGGTCCCAGCCGAACCGGTCCCGGGTGTGGCGGTGCATCTCGGCGAGCTGCCGGCCCGCCTTCGCAGGCCCGTCGCCACGCGACCCCCCAAGCTCGAGGTACTCGAGCACGAGGTAAGCCTGGCCGCCAGCCGCTCCGCTGCACACGGGCGCGGGGACACGGATGGTGCCTGTGGCCGCCATCTCGCGAAGGCCCTGCTCCTCGGCCTCGAACATGCTGAGGAGGTCGGACCGGTTGAGCTTGACGAAGAAGGAGCGGCGTCCGTCCCCCAGCCTGACGGCGGTGTTGATGCAACCTCCGCCGAGGCTCCGGGGCGCCCGAGGGACGAACCCCTCTCCGGTGGCGTCCGCGATGCACCCTGCGATGGCGTCCCAGTCCGTCATCGTCTCACGCGCCCATCAATCTCCCGTGGAGGGGGCTGCTCCGAGGGAAGTGCGCCCGCAGGAACTCCATCTGGTCGGCGAGGATGTTGCGGCCCTGGAGGAAGACGTACTCCGCGTGGTTGGGGGCGAAGGGGATGGCGAGCAACTCCATGGCCGCTTCCTCGGGACGCCGGCCCGCCTTCCGGCTGTTGCACCGCAGACAGGCCGTCACCACGTTGGTCCAGTGGTCCACCCCGCCCCGGCTCAACGGCGTGACGTGGTCCCGTGACAGCGTGGATTTGGAGAACCGGATGCCGCAGTACATGCACAGGTGGTCGTCGCGGCGGAAGAGGGTCCGATTGTTGAGTGGGGGCACGTAGTCGTGGCGCATCCTGGCCACCGCCCGGCTGTTCCCGTGGGTGGCCAGGATCGAGCTCACGGGCACGACGGTCCGCCGGCGGGTGCGCGCATTGACCCCGCCCCGGATCTGGAAGAGCACGCTGCCGCAGCTGTA
Organism: Chromatiales bacterium; assembly: GCA_050050175.1. Lineage (GTDB taxonomy): Bacteria > Pseudomonadota > Gammaproteobacteria > Chromatiales > Chromatiaceae > CAVQCX01. The sequence goes on along the minus strand of JASFUT010000258.1, from coordinate 669 downwards.
GGCGATCTGGCCCAGGAAGTGCAGTCTCACCGCACTCCGGTAGTCTATCCACTCCAGGGGAAGCCCTGCGGCGTCGGTGCGCAGAATCAGTTGTCTGAGGTCGCCCATGCGGGGAGGGTCCCGGCTCACGAATCCCGCCGACCGGCCATTGCGCCGGCGCGATTTGGCTCGCAGAAGATCATACCGGGATGGCCGTCGCACGCAAGCCCGTTGAGACCGCGTGCGCCCCTGCTGTTGAATGGCGGGCAACAGGATTCTTCGGGTTATGCACACCGCCGCCAGGACGCCTTTGGTGATGGGGATTTCCCCGAGTCTCTTCTACCTGTTTTTCGATAACAGCCCTATCCCGATGATTATCCGAGTTAATTAGTTTTTGGTTAGAAAGTTGTCGGCGCGGCGACCCCCGGAGGCCCCCGGCCCTGGAGCCCTGTTTGGAGATTCCTTCCACAAAGTTATCCACAACCGCTGTGGACAAGCGGGGAGACTTAGCCCTTTCGGGCGAAGGGCCGTCGAGGAGGGATCCCATGGATGGGGCCCCGTGACCCGGTCGGCTGTCCTGCGGGTCGCCGTATTCGCGCCCGTTGCCCGGGTTTTCGACTACCTGCCCCCCGAGGAGGGCGCCGGCGTCCTGGTGCCCGGAATGCGCGTTCGGGTGCCCTTCGGTCGCTC
>JASFUT010000257.1:0-4997 GCA_050050175.1 Chromatiales bacterium | reverse complement strand
CAGGCCCTGTTTCGGCTGCTGACGGATGTCGACCGCTACACGGAGTTCATGCCGTCGACCCTGGAGCGCTGTGAGCTGCTGGCGGAGCACGACGGCAGCTACTTCGTGTTCCAGCAGCTGGACCTGCCGTTCGTGGACGACCGGTACTACACCATCCGGCTCTCGCCGGGCACCGACGCGGGGGGCGAGGCGCTGCGGCTGTCCTGGGAGCTCGCGAAAGACAGCCGCTACGCGGTCGAGGGTCGGGGGAGCCGGGTGCGGGTCAATCGCGGCTTCTGGTCCCTGAGGCCGACGGGCAGGCCGGGGGAGACCGAGGCAATCTACTTCGTCCACACGGATCCGGGGAAGATCTGGTCCTTTGTGGCCAACATGGCCAATCGGGTGTCCGTGCCGGACGTGCTCCGCTCGGTCAGGGAGCGGGCGGAGGGCCGGCCGCCCGACGGCGCGGCGACGGGGCGTCAGCCCTGACGGGGCCCGGCATCGGGCCCCTCGACGGCTTCCAGGACGCCGCGCAGATCGAGGGTGCGCATGGCGCCGATCGCGGCCTCCCAGCGCCCGTCTGCGCACAGCCCCTGGATGCCCGACAGCTCGTAGGTCTCCAGCGCGGCGGCGACGCAGGCCCGCCGCACCCGCTCCGCGATCTCCAGGTCGCGCTCGCGTTCCCCGCGCCCGGCGCCGCTCATCCCTTGCTGTGGCCGCTGACGAACGCGTGCAGCGGCTTGGTGTCCTCGAAGCGCTGCTTCTGCTCGGGCGACGCCTCGGCCTGGTACTTCTCCTTCCACTCGTCGTACGGCATTCCGTAGACGGCCTCCCGGGCCTCGTCGTAGGACATCTCGACGCCGCGCTCCTTTGCGGCGCCCATGTACCATTTTGACAGGCAGTTGCGGCAGAACCCCGCGAGATTCATCAGGTCGATGTTCTGCACGTCTGTGCGCCGCTGCAGATGCTCCACCAGGCCGCGGAACGCCGCGGCCTCCAGCTCGGTTCGGGTCTTCTCGTCCATAGGCACTCCTGGATCTGCGGGCCGGGCCTGCGGGACCGGTCGCCGTGCGTCCGGCTCGCCGTCCGGACCGTCATACGATCGCATGCCCGCGCGCGGGCGTCGAGATACGGTGGCGGGGCTCAGAGAAAGGGACGCAGGAGTTCCTGCGACTCCTCTGCGGACAGGCGCGGTCCCAGGCTGGTGACCAGCCGGGCCGATGCCGCGGATGCCAGGTCGCCGGCCTTTCGGTGGTCCCATCCCCGGGCGATGCCGTAGAGGAAGGCGCCGGCGAACATGTCACCCGCGCCCAGGGTGTCCACCGCCTTCACCCTCACCGGCTCGATCTCGATCAGCGCCTCGCCGTCCCAGACCAGGGCGCCCCGGGGGCCGAGGGTGATGGCAAACTCCCTTGCGACGGTCTTGAGGCAGGCGACGGCCTCGGTGAAGTCGTCCGTGCCGGCCATGCCCTTGGCCTCCGCCTCGTTGGCGAACAGGAGGTCCACCCCGTCGCCGATCATGGTCAGCAGGCCATCCTTGAAGTGGGTGACGATGTTCGGGTCGGACAGGGAGATGGCGGTCTTCGCGCCCGCCTTGCGGGCGATCGTCCGTGCCTCTACGGCCGCCATGCGGGCGCTGTCGGAGGTCGCCAGATAGCCTTCCATGTAGAGGTAGTCGGATGCCCCGATGGCCTCGGGCACCAGCTCCCTGGTGGAGAAGCCGCCCGTTATGCCCAGGTGGGTGACCATGGTCCGGTCGGTGTCCGGCGTGACCAGCACCACGCAGCGTCCGGTGTGGCCGGCCTCCTTGTCACCGTGGCGGTTGGTGTCCACGCCGTTGGCGATCAGGTCGTCCAGGTAGAAATGTCCGAGCTCGTCGTCGGCGACCTTGCACGAGTAGAAGCCCCTGCCGCCGAACTGGCTGACGGCGATGACCGTGTTCGCGGCCGATCCGCCGGAGCCGCGCGCATGTCGGTGCTCGGCCAGGTGCGCCATGATCTCCTTCTGATGCTCCTCGTCCACCAGGGTCATCACACCCTTGTCGATGCGCAGCCTGGCGAGGTCGCCCTCGTCGACCTCGTACTCCATGTCCACGAGTGCATTGCCGATGCCGTAGACGTGATACCTGCTCATACGCAACCTCTTCCCGTCCGCAAAAGGTCGCCCAGTGTACTAGACGATGCCGTGCCGGCCGAAATCCAGGGGCCGGCTCGCCGGATGGTCTCCGGCCGGCGCATCACTGAACAGGTCGCCTTCCCGAGTCGGCCGAGCCGTGGCGACGGTTCACCGGGGGGTGGAGGTGGGCGTCGGAGCCGGTATTCTTGATCGCCGTAAGCGACTGAAGACAAGGGAGGCTGGAGAACTGGTGCAGGGATGGGCCGTTCGTGAGGCCAAGGAGGCAAATCGCAAATTTCGGTTTCCGTTTTGGAGAAGGATGCGGAAGTCCTTTCTCAACATCCTGTCAGTCCGTGAAGCCGGCTTCGAGATGGGTGCCGTCACAGTAGGGCTTGTTCGCGGAACGGCCGCAGCGGCACAGGGTGACCCGGCCGCGAATCTCCTCGGTATGGCCGTCCGAGCGCAGGAAGGGGATGCCGCCGGTCAGCCACAGCGGTCCGTCCGGCGTGACCGCGATGGCCGGGGTGAGATCGGGCTCCACCGGCTGGTGGGCGCCTTCGGGCTCCTCCTCGTCGGTGGGAACGTCATAGGCCAGCGACCCGGAGGGACAGCGCTCGATCATAGCCATGAGCTGGGTGCGGGCCTGGATGTCTGTGGCCTGGGGTAGGAGCCTGCGCACATTGGTCGCGCGGTTGAAGCAGAATCCCGCGTGGGCGCAGAGGCTCGGGTCGTGCCGGACCCGCAGCCCGACGCCCTCGAGAACGGTCTGACGGGATTCCAGGGGCTCCCGGGATGCGGACTCCGTGCCGTCGAATCCGACGCGGGAATGGCTGCCATCGCAGAACGGCTTGCTGGCTGAGCCGCCGCAGCGGCACAGGGCGTAGCTTTCCCCGGCGGCGACGGCCGTGCCCGTGCGCCACGTCAGCGACTCGCCCATCTCCGAGGTCACTGGCTCCTTGCGCATGAGCGGGAGGCCTCCGTAGACCACGTAGGGTCCGTCTGGTCGGATCTCCACCCGGAACGTCCGATCAACAGGGAGCGCGCCCGGGTCGGGCGCGGCGGGTGGCTCGAAAGTCGGGCCGGCGGTGGTGCCGTCGCCGAGCGGGATCTGCATCAATGCCCTGGCCAGGTGGCCGACCTCATACATGGAGCCTACCGCCGGGCCGAGCTGCTCGGGCTCGCCGTTGAACACGCGGTGCAGCAGGCGAAGGTTCCGTGTGTACTCGCGCCCGAAGTCCTCCATGCGCGAGCGCACGTCGCTTCCGGGCGGATGGTCATTCGTCCCCGGATTCGCGGCCATGGGTCGGGCGGCGTCCCAGTCGACTCGGAAGCGCTCCCCGCTCGGGCCGGACCGCGGCGTGTCGCCCTGCCGGAAGAACCGCCCCTCCAGGATCTGGCGGAGCCGGAAGTAGTGCCCCAGCTCGTCGCGCTCGGGATGGAACATGTTCCGGTCTCCGTCCCACACGGACTGCTGATCCATTCCCTCTCCCTGCTCGACGATCTCCGCGAGCGCCTCGAGGGCGGAGCCCAGATCGCGCACCGGGATGATGCGGCCCGAGCCTCCATAGGCGGCGCCGTCGGGGCGCACCTGCCGGGTCGGATCGCCAGTGAACACGCCTTCGTGGCCGAGCTCGCGCGTCAGCCCCACCAGCCCCGCCTCGATCGCCGCGTAGAACTGGGCGATGGTCCGGTAGCCCTCGTCCTGCGGCGGGGCGTCATCCGCCTCGGGGTGCTCCACGCTCATTAGCGAGTGCACCGTCTCGGGCGTGAAGGGCGCCAGACTGAGCCGGGTCGCCATGCCGCTGTGAGGCAGGCGCGCTGGATAACGGGGGACGAAGTCGGGCCGGTCAAGCTGCGGCGCACCGCCCACTGCATTGAGAATGTTGGCTGCCAGCGAGAGGTGGAGCATTTCCTCCATGAGCACGCTGCGCAGGATCTCGGTGCACTCGGGATTCGCGCCGTCGGGGATGGAGTAGAGCGCGCACATGTACGGTGGAACGGTGGCGTGCTCGATCTCGAGCGCCCACTGCAGGTGTTCGCGCAGGTCTTCGATATCTTCGATCACCATGGCCTCCCTGGGCCTTTCCGCGGTGGGAGCTCCAGGGGGATTGTACCGCTCCCCGCCTTCGGGGGGCGCACGGCGAAGGGGACGGCCCCCCGGCGGGGCGTGAAGGCGTGCGCCAGGGGGCTAGGGACGGCTTCTATTGTGCGGGCGGATCAGGGTACGACGAGCGTGGTCCCCTTGTAGAGCCGGTCGGGATCGTCCAGCACGTGCTCGTTCGCACGGTGTATCTCCGGCCAGCGGTTGCCGTCCCCGTAGAACCGGGACGCCACCAGCGCCAGCGAGTCGTCCGCCCGTACCTGATAGACGCCCCGCGCGTCGATGATCCGTGCCAGCAGGAACTGGTCGGCCCGCAGCTCCTGGATGGCGACAGTCAACGCGGCCCGGAGCTCGCTGTCCCCAGTGGCGCGGGAGTGGGCCCTGAACGCCGCGCGGAACGCCTCGGCGCTGAGGGCCGCGGCTGCCTTCGCCTCGGCCAGGCCGGCGGTGCCGCCGTCCGCCGGAGCCAGGCGGGACCTGGCCTCGGCGAGCGTCCGGGAGAGGCCGTCGCGCTGGTCCGTCGTCTCGCTCAGGCGCCCCCTCAGGTCGGCCGCCTCGGCCTCGGCCTGCGCAAGGCGCTCCTCGAGCGCCTGGCTGTCCGCGCGCAGCGAGGCGACCAGCTCGGCCTGGGACGCGCTGGCGGCGGTCGCGCGCTCCAGGTCCTGGCGGGTCTTCTGCAGCCGGGCGGTCAGCTGCTCGCGCTCGGCTTTCAGGCTGGTCAGACTTGCCTGGAGCTCGTTCAGGCGGCGTGCGCGCTCGGCGGCCTCGGCCTCGGCCTGCGCGGCGGTCTCGCGGAGCGACT
>JASFUT010000256.1:0-5002 GCA_050050175.1 Chromatiales bacterium | reverse complement strand
GCCCAGATCGTTCGTGCCCTCCTTGGTCTCGTGGGAGTAGCCGCCCGTGATCTCCCATTTGCGGAACGGGATATAGGAGAACTCGACTCCGACGCGATCCCGGTCGGTCTCGAGGTCCACCTCCCGCAGACTGAACGGCAGGCGGCTCATCTCCCGGGTGCTGAGGGCGTCCGTCCACAGGGCCGGCAGCCCGAGCCAGTCGGCGCGCCGCTCTCGAAAGGTCGTGACGGTGGTGTCGTCCTCCCGGAAAGGCGTCTCGTCGTACTCCACCGAGACGCCGAAGCGCCCCTGGCGGCCGCCCTCCACGCGCGCGTCACGGGAGTCAAGCCCGAGGTCGGTCCCCTCGGCCTCGTAGTACCAGCCGTCCTTCCCACGGTGCAGGACCCAGCCGCTGATATAGGGGTAAGCGCCGTCGTCATCCAGCCCGGTGTAGCGGCCGAATCGGAATGCGTCGATGTCGCTCTGACCAACACCCAGGGAGACCCAGCCGCGGGTGGGCGGATAATCCGGGCAGTACTCGCACCAGGGCTCCTCCTTCTCCTCTTTCGCCTCCTCGTCCGCCGCGGGCGCCGCGGCCGACATCAGGAGGCAGGGCAGCCCGAGCGCCATCAGGACGGCGCGCCGCAGCACCGGGCCGCCCCCGGCCGACGGACCGGCATGCGTCTGCCGCGCCCCGTCCGGGCCTCCGCCCGAGGGCGCGGGGGGGCACTGGGCGAGCTTGCGTTCGATTGATTCGGTAACGGCCATGATTTCCCCCTCTCCACCGCGGCGCCTGCGCCTGTGCCGGCAGCGCCGCGACCTAAGCCTGTGCTCGTCAGCGCGTCAGGGTGACCCCCGAAGGATGGTTGGTGCCATGCACCTGCGAATGGCAGTTCAGGCACCCGCGTATTGCGGCGAACCGGCTGGGCCCCCGGGACCCGATAGCGGGACCCAGCCCCAGGCCCACTGCCGCACCGTCGTAGCGCACATTGGGGTGCCCGGACTGGGAATGGCACTCCTGGCACAGGTGCGGCGGCCGCTTCTTGAGCAGCGCCGGATGGCTGGAGCCGTGCGGAACGTGGCACAGGGTGCAATCCTCGGCGGCGGGCGCGTGCTCCCATAGGAAGGGGCCGCGCTTGTCCGCATGGCAGGAGGTGCACTTCTGCCGCTTGGTCGCCATGATCATCAGATCGGAGCCGTCGCCGCCGTGGACGTCGTGGCACCCGCTGCAGGCCATCTCACCCTCGCGCACCGGGTGATGGAAGGCCTTGTAGAACTGCGCGCGCTGCTGGACGTGACAGGCGTAGCAGACCTGAGGCTGCTCCCGCTCCTTCAGGACGGGGTCGTGCTCGGCGTGCACCTTGTGGCAGGCCGAGCAGGAGAGCTCGTTGAACGCGTGCGTGCTGCCCTTCCACTCGATGCGCTGGTGGTTCTGGTGACACTGCAGGCACTGCTCATTCTGGGTCGCGATGGGCGTCCAGGCATCCTGCCCGAAGTTGAGCATCAGCGGCCGCGGCTTGCCCCGGCGCACCCGCCCTGCGTGATCGCCGCCCGGGCCGTGGCAGGCCTCGCACTGCTTTCCGGCGAACGGCGTGCGCTCGTCGGCCCGCACCGCGTGCTTGGTCTTGAAGATCGGAAAGATCGGGAACTCACTGTCCTCGTCGTGGCACTTCAGGCACTCGTCGGTGCCTTCCTCGGTGTAGTCCGCCTCGAACTTCTGCTCGACCGCGGCGATACGGTCCTCCAGCGTCTGCGGGTACCTGGACTCCTCCTCCTCGTCGTCCGCAGCCTGCGCCGCGAGGGGCAGGAGGAGGCTCAGCGCGAGCACCGCCAGCATGGCGGTCGTCGGGCTGTACGGCTCTCGAATGATCATGGACATGTGCTCGCTCTCATCGCCTCGATGGTCCCCGACCGGCCCCAACCGCGATGGCGCGGACCCGGACCGCATCGGTGCTGCGCCTCAGGGCACCGGATGAATGTCGTGCACCCGGGAGACATCCTGCACCTCGCCGGGCCCGTGACAGCCGCCGCAGGCCTCGACCAGCACCCCGTCCACCACGGCCTGGGGCACGTCGAACGCGCCGCCGCCGGTATTCTGGATATGCGCCCGGGTGGAGTCCGAGTCGTGGCACGACCCGCAGGCGGAGGCCATGGGCGAGATGTTCAGGTCGTCGGCGGGGTTGGCCAGCGACGCCTCGGCCGCCGCCTGGTTCCCCGCCAGCCCGGGGCTGGCCGTCCGGACGGTGGTCGCCAGGCTGCCGTTCGGTGTGGGCAGCTCGTAGGAGTCCCCGTCGTGACAGGCCGCGCAGTTGGACAGGATTCCCGGATAGCGGGCGTCGGAGTAGTCGTTGAGCGAGAAGCGCCCGAAGCCGCGGACGGCAATGCCGTCCTGGCGGAACCCGAACTTGCCCGCCTCGCCCGCATGCAGGGCGTGGACCATGTGCTTGAGGTGGATCGCCTGCTCGCGCTTGCCGTCGGCGTCCACCGCGGTGAAGTCGTCGAAGATGTCGTCCTGCGGGGCCACGTCCAGGGTGGCCGGGCGCACGATGATGTCCGTCGCATCCGGGTTGTGGCAGATCACGCAGACCTCGATGGCCCCCTGGCGGTTGCCGCCGTGCAGGCTCAGGTAGTCGTGGCACTTGTTGCAGCGGTCGAGGCCGACGACCTCCCGTCGCGGCTCGGGCACCAGGTCCGTGATGCCGAAGTAGCGGAAGGCGTTCCTCACGGGCACCTCCTCGTAGACGCCCGGCTTGTCGATCGGATCCACTATGGCGGCCGGATGGCCCTCGATGGCGGCCACTCCCGTCCCGCGGGTTCCCCCCGGGATCGCCATGGGCGAGGTCACCTGGAACACGTTCGGGGTCGTCGTCTCCCAGGCGGTGGCGAGCGCATCGATGGACACCGGCTGACCGGGCTCGGGGAAGGCCGTGGTCTGTCCTGTCTCGGCCGGCGAGGTGGCGGCGCCGCTGCCCGTATTGTGGTAGTCCTCCGTGTCCCAGCCGAGCAGCACGGCGAGCCGCGCCCCGTTGCCCGGATCGAACTCGGGGTCGGAGAGGATGTCGTAACGCGAGCCGTTGCGCGGGTCGACCACCTCGAAGGTCACCACCGGCATCTGCCCGGGCCGCGTGTCGCTCACCCCCAGGATGTCGTACCGGAACCAGCCGGCGGCGACCCGCTCGTGGATGATGTGGGCGTTCTCGGACGTGATCTGGAGATCGGTCCCCACCGCGCCGTGGCAGACCGCGCAGAGGCTGTTGTCGCCGTCGGCAAAGCCAAACTGGTGGGTGGAGAAATCCAGGTCGTCATGGCAGGAGCCGCAGGTCCCCTGGGTGGGTCGGCTCTTCCAGTTGTCCCCGTCCGGGGTCGCGGAATCCGCCGCCGAGTGGCACTTCATGCAGTTGCGGTTGTCCTGGGGATAGACGACGGTGGAGAAGTCCTCCTTCCGGTCCTCGAAGCCCCAGACCACGTAGTCCGCGCTCAGGTCCTCGGCGCTGTGAATCTTGTGGATCATCCGCGCAAAGTCCAGATTGTTGCCGCTGTTGGCATCCGTGGTGCCCGGATTGTGGCAATTGACGCAGCTCCCGACCTCGATGCGGCGCCCGCCGTGGGCCACCAGCCGGTCGTGGCACTCATTGCACGAGCGGGTCATGGCCACGAGCTTCGTCGTCTGGATGGGCGAGCCGTTCGGCACGAAGTCCAGGTAGGCGTTGCCCACTCTCAGGCCGCCGCCGGGCTGCTCCAGCGCCAGCTCGACCACCGCACGGTGGGTGAGCGACGCGTCGTAGGTCACGCCCATGGTCTGCGCAGGACTGGTCACGTCGGTGCTGAAGGTGTACCGGTACAGGCCGGCGCCGATGGGGGTCAACGTGCCGGCGCTGCCGCGCGTCTCCAGGGCCGCCTGCATGGCACCCCCCGGCAAGGCGGCGCTGCCGCCGGGTCCGACATTCGGATTCGGGACCTCGGTCCGGTTGATGTAGCTCTGCCAGCTGTCCGCGTCCCCGTCGGTCCCGGGGACCAGCTTGGAGAGCCCGAGGCCGAGCTCGCCGTCGGCGAGGTTCTGCTGGGTGAGCACCACGGGCGTGCCGGCCTCGCTCAACGCCCGGAACTCGATCACTGGGGGACTGGCGATCGTCACGCCCTGGATGGCGAGGTTCAGCCGGCTTATCTGGATGGGCGGCTCGTAGTCCGCTGGCGGGGCCGGCGCCTCACATCCGGTCAGCCCGGCGGCGAGCGCCGCCGCGAGACCCCAACGGGCCAGGACGGAACGACCTGCAATTGACATCCGCGATCCTCCTATCCGCTCCCCTCCGATGGGGGGTGAGCGCTGGCCGCATTCCGCGCCCTACGGCGCCTGCCGCGGCCCCAGCGCGAACGCTGTCCGCGGCCCTCCGGCGAGTGCCGTCCAGGGTTCCGGAATGGTGTCACCGATTGCCGGCGCAGGGGCTGGCCTGCACGTGGTCGTTGTCCAAATAACCACTGCCAGCGTTGTTTTGACCAGACTAGCAATCCGGCGGACAAGTGTAGAATTGGTTTTTTAAAACGGCGCCCCATTGCAGCGCTCAATCATCCGTGCCGAGCCCCGGGGCGGCGGCCCGACCGCCTGCAACCCGCTCAGCCTTCGGTGATCCGCACCGCCACCACGTCGCAGGGGGCGTGGTGGAGAACGGCATTGGCGGTGGATCCCAGCAGCAGCGCCAGCCCGTGGCGCCCGTGGCTGCCGACGAGTATCAGGTCCACGTCGCCCTCCCCGGCGAGCCCGACGATCTCGCTCTTCGGCGAGCCGACCAGGACATGGCAGTCCGAGCCCCGGGCATGGAGGTGCTCTGCGATCCCGGCGAGGCGCTCCCTGGCCGAGTCGACCAGCTGCCGCTCCAGATCCAGGTCCTCCGGCAGGACGAGCTCGCCCGTATACTCCATGAGCATCGGCTCGACCACGTGGACCAGACTCACCCGCGCCTTGTAGCGCTGGGACAGGTCCCTCGCGCGTTCGATCACTGCGTCGCTGCCGGGCGAGAAGTCGATC
>JASFUT010000255.1:0-5029 GCA_050050175.1 Chromatiales bacterium | reverse complement strand
CATGGGCCAATGCTGCGTTGCGCCCCTTGGCAATGGGATCACCATTCCCCGCGGGACGCGCCTTGCCTTGGCCCATGGGAGGGGCTCTGAAGCAAACGATTTGTATGGGACCGAGCACGAGGCCCCATCGCCCCTGCCCGCCCGTCGGCGGGTCCGTGCCTCCCTCGGTCCAATGAGGGCGCCCGGGCCGCGGTCCACCGCGCCCGTCGCGGCGGAAGCGCGAGGGCGCCGTCAGGCCCTCGCCCGGCGCCCCCTGAGGCCTGTGCTATTTTGCGCAGTGGGTGCTGGTGCGCTCCCGGACCGGCTGTTGCGCGACGATGGAGAAGACAACAATGGCTTTCGATGCGCTTACCTTCTCGGCTTTCGGCGTCAGTCTCCTGGTGGTGGTCATCGTCATCGGTCTGCTCCGCTCCAGCGAGCGAAAGACCGAGATGCGCATCCGACGGGTCGCCCGTCAGACTTCCCTGGTCGCCGAGAATCACGCCGTCCGCGACCTGTGCCGGGCGATCCGCCGACAGTATCCGGATGCCTGTCCCGGCCTGGACTTCGAGCTCAGGCCCGACAATGGCGGGGCCCGGGTTGAGCGCTGGTCCATGGACGCGCCGCCGCCCTCGGACACCGAGATCGAAGAGGCGGTGAGGGAATCCCGGGGCGGCAGCTGAGGGTGCCGGACCTTGCCCCGGCGAGCCCGGCCGGAGCCGCCGCTCCCTCAGGCCGTCGTCGTTGCCGCCCCGAACCAGAAGGCCTGGTCTTTGCTCAGGAGCTCGTCGTAACGCATGTAGTGGGAGCCGTCGCAGGAGAAGGTGAGGCTCACCATGCCGTTGAACAGGTTGATGGACGACGAGCGCAGGTAGATGTTCTCGTCTGCCGCGCGCAGGGCCCGCATGGTGTCCAGGATGCGGGCTATGTCCTCCTGGGGAATCAGTGCGGTCGGCGGATAGGGCTGAATCTGGTAGAGCAGGCAGATGTCGGCGTCGGTGAGCGCCTCGTGCGAGAGGATGCGGTAGCGGAACGGGTCCTCCACCACCCAGATGATGGCCTGACTGCTGGAGAAGTGGATCTGACACTGGAACACGCCCCGCTCGGTCAGCAGCTCCTCCAGGATGGACAGGGCGCGGTCCATGTCCCGGTCCATGGGGCTGTCGACGCGGGTCTGCTGGAACAGCGCGCCCCGGATGGCGGGGTCGCCCTTGATCTGCTTCCACTCCACCGACTCCTCGTAGAGCTCCGAGGTCACGGGAAGATTGCGCAGGTCGAAGTCCGCGCCCAGATAGCCCAGCGGGCCCGAGCTGGAGCCGACGAGCTTCAGCGCCGTCAGGGACGGGCGGTGCGTGGACTGGGTGATGTAGGCGTCCGACAGGAGAAATCCCCAGGCCGGCACCGGCTCCTGCATGTAGGGCCGGCCGGAGCGGTCCCGGCCGAAGTGACCCGGCACGAGCCCGGAGCGGTCGACGTTGTCGCTTATCTGCACCCCGTCGGCTCGAATCACGTACAGGGACGAGCAGTAGGGGATGCTGGAGAAAGACTCCTGCAGGAGGCGGTTCAGGCCGTCACGATCCCCCCACAGGGACGCGCAGCGCTCGGCCAGGCGCTCCAGCGGCTCGCGGAGCATCCTCGCCAGCTCCTCGCGCTGGCGGTGAATGCTGTCTTTCCAGGAGTCCTCCATCGACGTCTCCCGATCGCCGGGTGCGATCTGCAGGGGCGATTTTCCGGCAGACCGGGAACGGTGTCGATGGCTTGTCTCAAGTCTGTGCCAGGCGGAAGTATCCGGTCGCCGAAGCGAGCCGTCGCCGCTCGCATTGTGCGCTTGCTGGGGCGAGCAGCTTGGTGGGGGCGCCGCCCGGGGGCGGGCGAAATCCGCGGGGCGGCGTTCGCGTCAGCCCTCGGCGACGTAGTCGTCCGAATCGTTGCCCTCGAGGATCAGCGGATCATGGGGCTTGAGGTCCAGATAGGCCTGTCGCGTCTCTTCCGATTCGAAGAAGATCTCCAGGCCGTTTTCGCCGTCACCTTCGTACAGGAATGGATGCTCCTCGGGATCCGGTACGTCGTGGAGCGTCATGGGATCGGTCGTCGTGCGGATATTCATCGTCCTTTGCTCTCCCGTGGGCGATCCTACACCCTGGAAAATAGATTCCCCGGTAAAATTGTCAAGAATACCCGCGTCCCGGCGGGGGAGATCCGCACGCACGGCCTGCGCCGCATACCCCGGGGCGCCGAGGCTGACCACGGGTGACCGGGGGCCGGTCCTCAGGTGCGCGACCGCCCGGGGCCCGGGCCTCTACTTCCACCATTCGCGGTAGGGCCAGGTGTGCCGCTGCATCTGCTGCTGAAGCTGCAGCGAGTCCTGGGCGCGCTGGAGGCGTTGCAGCCTCAGCCCGCGCTCTGCCTGGGGGCCGAGGGGGCTCGGCGCTCCGCCCGGCGAACTCCACCCGCGCTCCCGGTCGAGCTGGCGCCGTTGCAGATCCTGCTGATGGAGCCTTTGCCGGACCAGGCGGTCCTGGAGCTCCAGCCGGCGCCCGGGCGGCAGGGGACCCAGCGACCGGCTGTACGCCCGCTGCTCGGCGTCGAGCCTGAACAGGGACTCTTGGCCCTCGCGCTCAATCTCCACCCGTGCGTCGCCCGGCTGCGGGGAGGCCGGGGCGGCGAGCAGGAGCCCGCAGGCGATCGGGGCGCACCACCCGGCGATGTTCCTTCTCACTGTCCGCTCCTGGTGGGGTGGGGCCCAGGGTACCCCGGAACGGCCCTGGATCGGCCGGGCGCGGGTGGCGCCCGACCCCTCAGGCCCCGATGGTCGGGACAGGGCAGGGAATTGTCCAGCCGCCGGAGAGGTCCGACGCTTCCGTCCCCTCCACCTTGACCCGCCTGCCGTTGGGCGTCGACGCCTGCCGCCGAAGGGACTGCACGCTGTCAGGACACTGACAGTTTTGCGACTCCGGTCACTGCTTCGCCCGCTCTCTTGCCTTTGCGCGGCGCCCAATCTATGCTACCGGGCAGCTGTGTCGCCGAACGGCTCTGCGCGCGCAGCGTCGAAAAGACGATCACCGGAACAACGAACCAGAAGAAGCTGCCTGGAGTGAGCATGAACAAAGCATACGCGATGGTGTCGGCCTTATTGCTGGCGGGGGCGGGCGCAGTCCAGGCCCAGCCGATATGGCCGGATACGGACGGCGACGGGGCGACCAACTGGCAGGTGGTGCAGATCGGCGGAGCGGACTACGTGGACGTGCAGGGCGACACCGCCGACACCCGCTGGGCCGCCGTGGACCCGGACACCACGGATCTGGTGGGCGGGATCGACATCAACGGCAACTACTATCCGACGGCCTACTGGTTCTCCGACTACGACGACACGGGCGGGACGGTCACCGGCCACCTGATGTTCCGGGTCCGCCTGGACAATCCCTATGACGTGTCGGACACCAACAACCAGACCAACTTCGCGGCCCTGCTGAACATCGACGGGGACGACGGCGTCGACATCGTCGTGCAGCTCGACGACCAGTTCCACGACCGGGTCGAGATCAACGTGACCGAACCCCCGGAGGTGGGCCCGGGCAGCGACCCCCCCTGGGGTGCCAGCAACACGCTCGACAATGACCCCAACGCCCAGGAAGCCGTCGGCCCCGACACGGTCTACGCCCGTTCCATGGCGGTGGACGACGGCTCCGAGTTTCACAAGCCGTCCGTCGGGCCGCCCTCCGACCAGGATTACTTCATCGACTGGGCCATTCCGTGGGACCAGTTCCTCACCTACACGGGCCTGACTTACGACGGGCTCGGGCAGTTCGGCGCGCCCTTCGACCTGGCCTTCGGGACCTCGTCCAGCCACGCCACCATGAACAAGGACAAGCCGGACTACCTGGGCTGGGATACCACGGAGCGGATCGTCCCCGCACCTGGCACGCTGGCGCTTCTGGCTCTGGGTATCCCCCTGCTCGCGCGGCGGCGGCGCTCCCTGAAGGCCGTCTAGGCGCCGGGGCGCTCGGCGTCCTCTCCTGTCCGGAATCGACCGTCGGGCATCCACGCCCGCCGCCGGGCCTCGCCTCCGGACAGATCACGGCGCCGATCGCCGAGCGGTCGCGGTGCGGATAGGGATCCGCGGCCCTGGCCGCTCTACGGTCTGGTAACGTCGCAGGCTCTCCGCGTCACCTCCCTTCGCGGGCAATGCCCGGCCCTGCCCTCCGCATCGATCCCCGGGATCGCGCTGCCCCAGGCGCAATGCTGTCGGGCGGCGAGTAGAATGTGCCCCAGCCCCGGACGCACGCTGCGCCGGCGACCGCCGGATCAGGAAGGACCAGCATGTTCTCCGTGCTCAAGACCGCGCTGAAGGCCAGGCCGAACCTCGAGAGCCTGCGGTCCGACGTGCTGGCCGGACTCACCGTGGGCGTGATCGCCCTGCCGCTCTCCATGGCCCTGGCCATCGCCAGCGGGGCCCCGCCCCAGCATGGCCTGTACACCGCGGTCGTGGCCGGGGTCGTGATCGCGCTGGCCGGCGGGTCTCCGGTCAACATCTCCGGACCCACGGCGGCCTTCGTGGTGATCCTGCTGCCGATCACCCAGACCTACGGCCTGGGCGGGCTGCTGATCAGCGGCATGATGGCCGGCGTCATCCTCGTCGCCATGGGTCTGGCGCGGCTGGGCGGGCTGATCGAGGTGGTGCCCTACCCGGTGACCATAGGCTTCACGGCGGGCATCGGCGTGGTGATAGCCGTGCTCCAGATTCCGGACCTGCTCGGTCTGAGCCTGGGCCCGCTTTCCGGGCAGTTTACCGACAAGCTGGCGGGCATCGCGGGGAGCCTCGCGACCGTGCACTGGCCGGACCTGCTCATCGGTGCTCTGACGCTCGGGATCCTCGTGTTCTGGTGCCGGCTCCGGAGCAAGGTCCCGGCGCACCTGGTCGCGCTGCTCCTGGGGTCGGTCGCGGCCGTCCTCGGGGGCTGGCTGGACGGCGGCTTCCAGGTCGCCACGATCGGGTCGCGGTTCACCTACGAGGAGGCAGGGGTGCTCCATGGGGGGATACCGCCCATCC
>JASFUT010000254.1:0-5051 GCA_050050175.1 Chromatiales bacterium | reverse complement strand
TGAGGGCATGGCGCTGGGGTCTTCGGCGAACGGGGCGCGATCGCCGCGGTGTTCGGGTGAGTTGCCGGGCTGTGTCCGGCTGAGGCCGGGCCTGCAGTCCGGCCCACGTGAGGACCGGCAAGCGGACAAGCAATTGTTGGTGGCCTGGCGGTTCATCCTTTCGTCCTCGGAGCAGGTCGTGCGCTGACGCCCCGCCGGCCCCCCGGCCCGGGGGAGTGGGGGAAGGGCCGGGGTGCGGGCGGGGGTCAGTCCCAACTGAGCGCCCCTCCGGTCTGGTACTCGGTGACGCGGGTCTCGAAGAAGTTCTTCTCCTTGCGCAGGTTGGCCTGCTCGTCGAGCCAGGGCAGGGCGTTCTCGGCGCCGGGATAGGGCTCGTCGATGCCCAGGTTCCTGGCGCGGCGGTTGGCGATGAACCTGTACTGCTCGATGTGCATCTCCGCGGAGTAGCCGAGGATGGGGTCGCGCAGGATGTAATTCGCATAGCCGGACTCGGCGTCCAGGGCCTCGTCCCACATGGCGCGCAGGGCCTTGGGGTCGAGCTCGACGCGCTCCTCCTGGATGATCTGCCTGGCCACCCGGATGCCGAAGGAGGCGTGGAGCACCTCGTCGCGCATGATGTACTGGAGCTGCTCGGCGGTGCCCTTCATGAGGCCGCGGCGCTGCAGGGCGAAGATGGGGCTGAAGCCGTTGTAGAACCAGGTGCCCTCGAAGATGGCCGCGAAGAAGATGTAGGCCATGACGAAGTTGTCGAGCTCGGCGCGGTCGCGCAGGTCGATGTCCGGGCGCAGGATGGAGTTCAGCCGGCGGTTGCTGATCTGGATCTTGCGGTTGATGGCCGGCACCACCCGGTAGCGGTTGTAGATCTCGCTCTGGCTCAGGCCGATGGTCTCGATGCAGTGCTGGTAGGTCCAGGTGTGCAGGGACTCCTCGTAGACCTGCCGGGCCTGGTAGATCTGCAGCTCGGGGGCGCTCATCTTCTCCATCACCGCCAGGCCGATGTTGCGCATGGCCAGGATGTCGGAGGTGGTCAGGTAGGCGAGCACGTTCTCGTAGACGTGGCGCTCCTCGAGCGTGAGCTTGTGGTGGTAGTCGTGGACGTCCTGGGCCATGTTGATGTCCAGCGGCGTCCAGTGGTTGCGGTTGGCGTTCAGGAAGTACTCCCAGGCCCAGGGGTACTTGAACGGCGCGAGCTGGTTGATGTCCGTCAGGCCGTTGATCACGCGCTTGTCGTCCGGGTTGACCGGCTTCATGGCCTGCTCGTCGGCCTCGATCTCGGCCTCGGGGCGGGCGTAGTCGGCCGGCACCTCCTCCACGGCGTAGTCCCGCGGCGGTGCGGAGTGGTCCGGCCCGGCGACGGGTGGTGCGGTCAGCGGATCATCCCAGTTCAGCATGATTGGCGTCCCCCTTCTTGTTCGGTTCGGTCTGTGTCTTCAGTCTTCGCGGCGGCGGTGCCGCGGGTCCTGCTTCGGTGGCTAAGGTCGTTGTTGGTTCGTGGCTCACAGCCGCTCCTGCGGGCCCGTGGGCCCTGTAGGAGCGCTCGCTGAGCGCGAACGGTCGCGACATTCACGGGCGCCCCAATGGGAAGCGCGCGCCTGGCTCATCGCCGGCACAGCTCGCTCCGCGTTGGCGCCGGCCGCGCCCTGAGCCTGGTGCCCGCCTCTTGCATCAGGGTCGAGGGGAAGCAGAGGCGGCGCCGGGTGGTCAGTGTCTTGCCGGGACGGCTGCGCTTGTCGGGGTCCGGTCGGGTCATGGTGCGTTCCTCGGAACGGCTGTCCGGCCGGAGCCGGACCTGAAGCCGGGTGTGCGGCCCGGCGTGGGCATGGGGGCCAGGGAGACCGGGGCGGTACGGAGGAGCCCCTTTGGTGGTACGAGCGGGAGTCCATCCGGCACTCCGCGCCGGTCCCGGGCTCTCTGGCTTGATGGTTCGCGGCCTGACAAGCCCGCCGGGAGCGGGCTTGCGCGCCAGCCCCGAAGGGGTGAGGCGCAGGGATGCGTCGGGCACCGGCCGCTCCCACCGGGCGCGGCGCCGGTCGGTTCGCGGCTGGCAGCCGCTCCTACGGTGGCCGGGGCATGTGTAGGAGCGCTCGCTGAGCGCGAAGGTTCGCGGCTGGCAGCCGCTCCTGCGAGCCGTCCCTCGGCCGCGGCCTCTGCCGTGCGGGAGACGCGCTGTAGGAGCGCTCGTTGAGCGCGAATGTCCGGGGTCGGTCGCGTCACTGGCAGGCCTCGCAGTCCGGGTCGTTGATGGAGCAGGCCTTGGCGGCCGGCTCGGCGCCGTTGCCCTTGGGGTCGTAGGCGCCGCCGTTCGACTTGTAGCCGCCGGCCTGGGAGCCGTCGCCCGAGGACTTCTCCATGTGGGTGGCGCCGAGCGAGCGCAGGTAGTAGGTGGTCTTCAGGCCCCGCACCCAGGCGAGCTTGTAGAGGTTGTCGAGCTTGCGCCCGCTGGGCTCGGCCATGTAGAGGTTCAGGCTCTGGGCCTGGTCGAGCCACTTCTGGCGGCGCGAGCCGGCCTCCACCAGCCACCGCGGGTCGATCTCGAAGGCGGTGGCGTAGAGCTGCTTGAGGTCCTCGGGGATGCGGTCGACGGGCTGCACCGACCCGTCGTAGTACTTGAGGTCGTTGACCATCACCTCGTCCCACAGGCCGCGGTCCTTGAGGTCCTGGACCAGGGCGGGGTTGATGACGGTGAACTCCCCGGACAGGTTCGACTTGACGAACAGGTTCTGGTAGGTCGGCTCGATGGACTGGCTCACCCCGCAGATGTTGGAGATGGTCGCGGTGGGCGCGATGGCCATGGTGTTGGAGTTGCGCATGCCCACGCTCACGACGCGCTCGCGCAGGCCGTCCCAGTCCAGGGTGGAGGTCTCGTCCACCTGCAGGTAGCCGCCGCGCTCCTCGGCCAGGCGCTTGAGCGAGTCGACGGGCAGCACGCCCTGGCTCCAGAGCGAGCCCTCGAAGCTGGAGTAGCGCCCGCGCTCCTCGGCCAGGTCCGTGGAGGCCTTGATGGCGAAGTAGCTCACCGCCTCCATGGAGCGGTCGGCGAAGTCCACCGCCTCGGGCGAGGCGTAGGGCGTGCGGATCGTGTAGAGGGCGTCCTGGAAGCCCATGATGCCGAGCCCCACGGGGCGGTGGCGCAGGTTGGAGCGCCGGGCCTGGGGCACGGAGTAGTAGTTGTAGTCGATGACATTGTCGAGCATGCGCATGGCGGTGGAGACGGTGTGCTCCAGCTTGGCCATGTCGAGCCCGCTGCCGGTCACGTGCGCGGCCAGGTTCACGGAGCCCAGGTTGCAGACCGCGATCTCGGCGTCGTTGGTGTGCAGGGTGATCTCGGTGCACAGGTTGGAGCTGTGGACCACGCCCGCGTGCTGGTTGGTGTAGCGGATGTTGCAGGGGTCCTTGAAGGCGATCCAGGGGTGCCCGGTCTCGAACAGCATGCCGAGCATCTTGCGCCACAGGTCCACGGCCTTGACCTTGCGGCTGACCTTGATGTCGCCGCGCTCCGCGCGCGCCTCGCAGGCCAGGTAGGTCTCCTCGAAGGCGCGGCCGGTGAGGTCGTGCAGCTCCGGCACCTCGTTGGGGGAGAACAGCGTCCACTCCTTCTCCTCGGCCACCCGCTTCATGAACAGGTCGGGGATCCAGTTGGCGGTGTTCATGTCGTGGGTGCGGCGGCGGTCGTCGCCCGTGTTCTTGCGAAGCTCCAGGAAGTCCTCGATGTCCACGTGCCAGGTCTCGAGGTAGGCGCAGACCGCGCCCTTGCGTTTTCCGCCTTGATTCACAGCTACTGCGGTGTCGTTGGCCACCTTGAGGAAGGGCACCACGCCCTGGCTCTTGCCGTTGGTGCCCTTGATGTGGGCGCCGAGGCCGCGCACCCGGGTCCAGTCGTTGCCCAGGCCTCCGGCGAACTTGGAGAGCAGGGCGTTGTCCCGGATGGCGCTGTAGATCCCGTCCAGGTCGTCGGCCACGGTGGTGAGGTAGCAGGAGCTGAGCTGGGGCCGGAGGGTGCCGGAGTTGAACAGGGTCGGAGTCGAGCTCATGAAATCGAAGCTCGAGAGCAGCTCGTAGAACTCGACGGTGCGCGCCTCGCGGTCGATCTCGTTGATGGCCAGGCCCATGGCAACCCGCATGAAGAAGGCCTGCGGCAGCTCGAAGCGGGTGTTCTCGCTGTCGTGAATGAAGTAGCGGTCGTAGAGGGTCTGAAGCCCCAGGTAGGTGAACTGCAGATCGCGCTCGGGGCGGATCGCCGCTGCGAGCTTGTCCAGGTCGTAGCGGGCGAGCTGGCTGTCGAGCAGCTCGAGCTCCACGCCGCGCTTGACGTAGGCCTTGAAGTACTCGGTGTAGCGCTCGCCCATCTCGGCCTGGGTGGTCACGTTGGTGTCCAGGTCCAGGAAGCGCAGCGCCTCCTGACGCATCAGGTCGAGCAGCAGCCGGGCGGCGGCCTGGCTGTGGTTGGGCTCCTTGTCGATCAGGGTGCGGGCGGTCATCACCAGCGCCTGGGAGACGTCGGCCTCCTTGACCCCGTCGAAGAGGTTGCGGCAGGTGTAGTCCAGGATGAAGTCGGGATCGACCCCCTCCAGGCCGGTGCAGGCCTCGCGCACCAGGGCGCGCATGCGCTCCACGTCCACCGGCCGGGTGCTGCCGTCGGTCAGGGTGACGTTGATCCGGTGCTCCTCCTTGATGCCGGACTCCGCCTCCTTCCGCGCGGCCTCGGCGGCGCGGCGCTCCGATTGCTTCTCCCGGTAGAGGACGTAGGCGCGGGCCACCTTGTGCTCGCCCGAGCGCATGAGCGAGAGCTCCACCTGGTCCTGGATGTCCTCTATGTGGACGATCCCGCCCTCGGGGGTCCGCCGGGACAGCGCCGAGACCACCTGCTCGGTGAGGCGCTCCACCGTCTCGTGGATGCGCCGGGAGGCCGCCGCGCTGCCGCCCTCCACCGCCAGGAAGGCCTTGGTCAGGGCCACCTGGATCTTGGAGGCGTCGAAGCCCGTTACCTTGCCGTTTCGGCGGATCACCTGGAAGTTGCCCCGGGCGGCGGGGGCCAGCTCGGCATGGCCCGC
>JASFUT010000253.1:0-5077 GCA_050050175.1 Chromatiales bacterium | reverse complement strand
GCCCTCGGGCTCGGAGACGGTCTCGACGAAAAGGAAGAACCCGACTGGCGGGGCCGTGGCCACGACCGTCCCCGACCCGTCTAGCACCTCGGCCGCCAGTGTGTGAGGGCCGCGGACCAGGTTCTTCAGCATCATGTGGGTCGAGGTCAGGTCCTGTCTGGCCGCCACACCGTCGACCCGTATCCGGATGAGGTGTCCCTCCTGGAGACCCGGCTCGAGGACCATCTCCACCTCGACGTCACCGGTGGCGTTGCGCACGTATTCCCCGGCATCGGGACGGCTGATCCGGAAGGTCCCGTAGGCGCCTGCGTGGGGCTGCTCCGCCTCGGTCCGCTCGGAGGACGCGCCGGAGGCGAGGGGCGGGCGCGGGGGAGGTGAGTAGCGGGAGGGCTCCGGGAGCTTCACGCGCTCCGCGCCCTCGACCGGCTGGTCCGCATAGTGCACCCCGCCGTCCGCGTCGGTCCACTTGTACACCGCAGCGTGCGAGAGCGGCGGGAAGACCAGAAGCGCTCCCAGGATGAGCAGGCCCTTGTTCATGATCGGATCATAGATCACGGACGGTGCCGGAACAACGCTGCGCTCGGGGCGGCGGAGCCGCATGGCCCCCCAAAAAAACGCCCCCGTACGGGGGCGTCAAATCCTTCAGCGGGAGTGATCGTTCAGATGCTGTAGTACATGTCGAACTCGACCGGATGGGTCGTCATGCGCAGCCGGGTGATCTCGTCCATCTTGAGATCGATGTAGCCGTCGATGAGGTCGTCGGTGAAGACGCCGCCGGCCGTGAGGAAGCTTCGGTCCTTGTCCAGCTCGTCCAGCGCCATATCCAGGGAGTGGCAGACGGTGGGAATCGACTTGGCCTCTTCGGCAGGCAGGTCGTAGAGGTCCTTGTCCATGGCGTCGCCCGGATCGGTCTTGTTCTGGATGCCGTCCAGGCCGGCCATCATCATGGCGGCGAAGGCCAGATAGGGATTGGCCGTGGGGTCCGGGAACCGCACCTCGATGCGGCGCGCCTTGGGGCTCGAGACCCAGGGGATGCGGATCGAGGCGGAACGGTTGCGCGCGGAGTAGGCCAGCATGACGGGCGCCTCGAACCCCGGAACCAGGCGCTTGTAGCTGTTGGTCGAGGCGTTGGTGAACGCGTTCAGCGCCCGGGCGTGCCGGATGATGCCGCCGATGTAGTAGAGCGCTTCCTCCGAGAGGCCGCCGTACTTGTTGCCGGCGAAGATGTTCTCGCCACCCTTGGCGAGGGACTGGTGGACGTGCATGCCCGAACCATTGTCGCCGACCAGGGGCTTGGGCATGAAGGTGGCGGTCTTGCCGTAGGCGTGGGCCACGTTGTGCACGCAGTACTTGAGGATCATGTTCCAGTCGGCGCGTGCGACGAGGGTGTTGAACAGGGTGCCGATCTCGCACTGACCTGCGGTGGCCACCTCGTGGTGGTGCACCTCGACCGTGACACCCATCTCCTCCATGGCCAGACACATGGCGGCACGGATGTCGTTCAGAGAGTCCACGGGGGGAACCGGAAAGTAGCCGCCCTTCACCGTGGGCCGGTGGCCGATGTTGCCGTCCTCGTAGACCCGCTCGGAGTTCCATTCCGCCTCTTCGGAGTCCACCTTGTAGAAGGCGCCCGACATATCGGCTCCCCAGCGAACGTCGTCGAGAATGAAGAACTCGGGCTCAGGACCGAAGTAGGCGGTGTCGGCGATGCCCGTTGACTTGAGGTAGGCCTCGGCCCGCTTGGCCACGGAGCGGGGATCGCGCTCGTAACCCTGCATGGTGGTGGGCTCGAGGATGTCGCAACGCAGGATCAGCGTCGGCTCGTCGGAGAACGGGTCCATCATGGCGGTGTCGTCCTCCGGCATGAGGACCATGTCGGACTCCTGGATGCCCTTCCAGCCGGCGATGGAGGAGCCGTCGAACATCTTGCCGTCCTTCAGCATCTCCTCGTCGACCACGTGGGACGGCATGGAGACGTGCTGCTCCTTGCCCCGCGTATCGGTGAATCGGAGGTCAACGAACTTCACTTCGTTGTCTTTGATCATCTTCATGGTTTTTGACATGGGACTTTCTCCATTGCCAGAGCGTGAGAGCCGAAATAGTCGCAGATCGTCGACCAGCGATCCTGGATATCTGTGCCGGGCATGCAGAGCAGGAACCGTGCCACCTTGGGGCGCGGTGGCCGCGAAACGGGGCCGCCATGCCGCATGCTCAGGTGGTCACAGGGATAGTCATGTATGAACAGCCGCTTATGAAGCCTTTCGTCCCGTTGCCCCGGGCGCCGCGCGGGCCAGGGGCGCGCGTCTCCCGCCCCGCACGACGACGGTCCGGCCCGCCCGGGACCACGAGCGCCCCATGATAGTGCATGTGCCTGGAGGTCAGCACCTTTATGGCGCATCATCCGTAGAAGGTGCGCACCCGACCGAAATGCGGCGAGCCGTCCAGCGCCTGGTTCATCTCCTGCTCCAGCCGGTCGGCCTCGCCTTCGTCGGCGAACGCCTTCAGGGGAAAGTAGACGTCCGCGTCTATGCGGCCGTTCAGGTAGTGGAGAGTCACCCAGTCCCGGTGCTCTGCACCCGCCACCCCCGCCCAGGCCCGGTCGGTCGCGTCCAGCGCCTCTGCGCGGGCGGGCAGGCCTTTGCACAGGGAGGCCGTCTCGTCGTCCTCCGGGTCGATGTGGACGGTCACGTCCTCGATCTCTTCGATCTGCTCCTTCAGGCGCTCCTCGACGAGCACGCTGATCTGATGGCCCTCGGAGACGCTGAGCCAGGGCTCGACCTGGACGTGAACGTCGGCGGAAGCGTGGCCGCCCATGCGCCGGGTGCGGAGCATGTGGAGGTCCCGAACCCCGCCCACCCGCAGAATCGTACGGCGGATCGACTCCAGCTTCTCGCGCTCCAGGCCGGCGTCCACAAGCTCCTGAACCGCGCCCCATCCGAGCTTCCAGCCGATCTTGGCGATCATCACGCCCACCAGGACGGCCGCGACACCGTCGAGGTACGGCAACCCCGCCTGGGTCCCCGCGATCCCGGCCAGCACGACGACGGACGACACCGCGTCGGAGCGATGGTGCCAGGCATTGGCGCGCATCATCCGCGAGCGCACCCGGCGGGCGGCCCGCATCGTGTAATGATAAAGGAGCTCCTTGGCCAGGATGGAGAGCAGGGCGCCGTAGAGCGCCAGGGCTGTGGGGACCAGGAGACGCTCCGGGGAGAACAGCCGGGCGCCGGCGTCCCAGACGATGCCCGCCGCGACCAGGAGCAGCAGCATGCCGAGTCCCAGCGTCGCCACGGTCTCGAAGCGGCCATGGCCGTAGGGGTGCTGCTCATCCGGCTCGCTGCGGGCGTGCCGCGCCGCCAGGTAAACGATAAGGTCGGAGAGCAGGTCGGAGAGGGAGTGAATGCCGTCGGCGATCAGCGCCTCGGAGCGCCCGATGAAGCCGAGCAGAATCTTGCCGACCGCGAGCAACAGGTTGACCACCGCACCCGTCAGGGTGACCCGGCGGGTGACCCGGTAGCGGCCATCGGCCGAGACGGTCGCCATGCCCGAAGGACCTCTCCTCAGGGCCCGACCCGGACGACGACCACGTGCTCGTCCTCCGTGCTTCGCGTCTCCACGACCCGGTGACCGTTCACCCGGCACCAGGCGGGGATATCCAGCAGGGCGCCCGGATCGCTGCAGAGCGCCTCCACCAGGGTCCCGGCCTCCAGCCCCTGAACGCGCTCCTGCACCCGGATGACAGGCATCGGGCAGAGCAGCCCCCGGGCGTCGAGCACGACCCGGTTCAAAGGATCCACTCCGCCGGGAGCTCGTTCGCCGGCAGCGGGCGGACCCGGAGTCGGCGGGCACTGCCATCGGGCTGCGCCAGCTCGAGCTCCACCGCGTCCTCGGCCCGCCCCTGGCTGTAGCGGGCGACGATCCGGGCGGCGAGCTCCATCTCCTCTTCCCGGGGCCTGCCGTCGATCAGCGCGAGCGGACCCGGATGACTGAGGGTCGTGAGGCTGGTGAAGCGCTTGCGGTAGCCCTGCATGAAGCGCCCCTCCCCCTCCTCGCGGGAGACGATGAGCTTGAAGCCCGGGTTGGGCCGGATGTGCCGACCGACCTTCAGCAGCATGATGTCGTCGAGCTCGTAGTCCCTGTCGCCCCGGGTACGCCACAGGTCGGCGAGCTTGACGGAGTAGCGGGCATCGGTGAGGAAGCAGCAACCGCCGGCCGGCTGAGCGTAGTCGTCGAAGCCGAGCGTCCGGGCCAGCGCCATCTGCGGCTTGCGACTGCGGCCGCTGAAGCCGAACAGCCGCTCGCGGTCCACCCACCCCTCGCGCTCCGGCCGGGTAGCCGGGAGGTTCCTTGCACACAGGGGCCGCAGAAGCAGATCCCCGGCACCCGACTCGTCGGCCACGACGGGCATGGTGTCCTTGCGCTGGGACTTGGGGCGCTGCCCCACCACCTCGCCGGTGACGATGAAATCGAAGCCGCGGTCGCGGGCCCAGTCCAGGGCCCTGTTCACCATGAAGATCTTGCAGTCCAGGCACGGGTTGAGGTTGGCGCCGTAGCCGTGGCGGGGATTCAGAACGACGTCCTTGTAGTCGTCGACGATGTCGATGATGTGCAGGCGCATGCCGAGCTGCTCGGCCACCCAGAGGGCATTGTTCCGCTTCGGACGCTTGCCGCCGCGCTTTCGGATGGCGTGAGTGTGCCCCTCCACGCAGAACCCGGTGAAGAAGTTGACCCCCTCGACGTGTATCCCCTGGTCCTGGATCACCCGGGCGGCCAGCATGGAGTCCAGCCCTCCGGAGATCAGGGCCACGGCCTTTCGCTGCTGGGTCATGGGTCGGTTCTGAGTCGCCTTGCCGGAACAGGGCATTGTAAGGCAGCGCGGCTGGCGATAAAAACCGGGCAAGGGACAAGGTCGGGGTTCTACGGTGCCCGCGAGGCCACGATGACGCTGTTGTGCAAAGGCCCCGGGCGTTGGCCAAGATCGAGCCCGGACCGGTATACTCACCCGACTTTTCAGGGCACGGCCGCGCCGCCGCTCGCGCACGGGAGCCGCTGACAGATGCTCAGCTTTCAGGACCTG
>JASFUT010000252.1:0-5240 GCA_050050175.1 Chromatiales bacterium | reverse complement strand
GGTCCAGAAGAAGAAGGCCGTCAGCGCCTCCCGATGGGCCGGGTCCGGCACGGCCCCGTTGGCGATGGCGTACTGCTCGCGCAGGGGCTCCATCTCCAGGTCGTTGCCGAACAGCGCCACGTAGTGGTCCGCCACCTGCCCGATCGCCTGGGCCCGCTCCGGGCTGATGACGATGTTGCCGCTCCCGGCGTCATAGGTGTTCTGCCGCAGCTCCGCCTTCAGGCGCGCCTGCAGCAGGCCCCGGCGGCCCACCGCCAGGTCCTCATAGGGGGTGCCGTACTGCTCGAGGGACCAGAGGTCCATGAGGGCCAGGGACTCGCGGTGCAGCCAGTCCGCGCTCCAGTCCGGCGCCACGTAGCCGCCGTGACCCCAGATGGAGCCCACCTGGTGCCCGCCCATGCTCTGCCATACCTGGCGGCCCCGCTGAATGTCGTCCTTGGTCAACACCACCGTGCCATTCGTGGTGGTCACTGCGTCGGGTACCGGGGGCGCCTTCTTGTAGATGTTGCCGCCTATCAGCCCGAGGGCGGTAAACGACAGCACGAACATCACACCCAGGACCCACCAGAGTCTCTTGTTATGGCTCATGAGCTTGCTCCACGCTGTTGCGATTGGTCGATACGACGAGTGTCCCCGTTGCCGGGGCATAAAGATGTAAAATGACTACATCTTTAAAGATGCATGTTACGTACATCTTTTCCAGTCGCAATTGACCGGGATCAAGCCCCATCGGACTCAGCAGGCCGTGCCCGGCAGCCGCCCCGTCACCCCAGTGCTCGTTCAACCTATCCGGCAACGGGTCGGCGCACGGGCCGGCCTCCGGGCGTTCAGGTTGGAGCATCAGGACGCGGCGTCGGGACGAGCGGGTTTCGACGTCGGGGTGCGGTGCTGGGGATGGAAAGTGCCGAAGAAGACAACGGCAGGGAATGCCGCGTTGTGACGCCGGGGCGTGGAAGCCCGGCTGCGGGATGTATTGCCTGGCTGCTCGGTCAGCGAGCGAGTCCGGGAGCCACGGTGGTTTCCAACCGACTGCTTGGATTGGTGGGCGATGCTGGGTTCGAACCAGCGACCCCTGCCGTGTGAAGGCAGTGCTCTCCCACTGAGCTAATCGCCCGGGACTATAGAGTTCTCAGTGCCGAAAAGATGTTAAAAGAAAGGCTCCGCTCCGGCAAGAGGACGTGTCCCCCGGCGATCTGCGACTATATACAGGCATGCACGCGCCAGGCATACCGGAGCGAGGGCGCTCGGTGGCGAGTGTTGAGGGGTAGGAGGGCGAATCCAGCCCTTGCGGGCCACCGTTGTCTCTTGCCTCGAGTGGAGCCGATAATCGAACGACAACAAGCACCAGAAGGCATGACCATGGCATCCGAAACTTTTCCTTCCCCACGAACCAAGCCCGCGCTCCGCCAGCACGAGGTGGCCGATCCAGGGGCCGCCGAGCGACTTCTGAAGGCGCTGCCGGACAAGCCCCGGTTGCTGGCTGCACTGAGGGGGCGGCATGT
The DNA here is from genome assembly GCA_050050175.1 of Chromatiales bacterium. Taxonomy (GTDB): domain Bacteria; phylum Pseudomonadota; class Gammaproteobacteria; order Chromatiales; family Chromatiaceae; genus CAVQCX01. The sequence continues at coordinate 3,738 of JASFUT010000252.1, read as the reverse complement.
TGTTTCGATCCGGCATTTCGACGCGGACCTGGTCCTGCAGGTCCTGCGCCGGGCGGCGGCCTGGGAGTCGGGCGCGACAGCGGCCAGCCCCTCCATGGCCTGCAAGGTCATGGGCGGGAATCTTCTCGACGACGACCGCCCCGAGCTGCAGCTGTCGTTCAGGAGGGCCTGGCAGGGCCTCGGCGGCGCCTGCATCGACCTGTCGATGGCCGCGGGCCGCATCCTACGGGACAACCGCGACCTGGGGGAGGTTGCCGTACTGCAGGACAACTACTGCGACTTCGCCGTGGTGGGCACGGCGAGCCCCGGGCTCCTTCCCCGGCTGCTCGAGCACACCCGGGTGCCGGTGATCAACGCCGGCGACGGCGAGGACGAGGCGCCGACGCAGGCGCTCACCGACCTCTACATGCTGTTCAAGTGGCGACCCCATCTGTTCGAGCGGGACGTGCCCTCCGAGAAGCGACTGCAGATCGGGGTCTTCGGCAATCCCGCCAACACGGATACCATCCGCAGCCTGCTGTTCGGCCTGGCGCTGTTCCCTCAGATGGTCGAGCGGGTCGTCTTGCTGGAGCGCCTCGCCATGACGTTTCGCGAAGGTGAGCGGGAGGCATTGGAGCAGGCCGGGCTGAAGATCAGCACCATCACCGAGCTCTACCCCGAGGATACCGTGATGGGCAGCTTCGGCCGCGTGGTGCCGGAGCTCGATGTCATCTACAGCCACCTCAAGCAGCAGCAGGCCGTCAGCCGGATGAACATGCTCGAGTTCATGGGCTACGTCAAGCCTGGCCTGCTGCTGTTGAGCCCGCGCAGGCAGGTGCCCGAGTTCAGCGCGCTGATCAACGACTCCCCGCACAACGGCTTCTTCGCCCAGGCGCGCTCGGGTGTGTTCGTCCGCAGATCCGTGATGAGCGCGATCATGGCCTGAGGGTCGAGGCGCCGGACCCGGGCGCCCGGCATCCGGATGCCCACCCACGGCGGACTTTGCTAGAATCGCGCCCCTTCTCCGGCCCCGCGCGAGTGCGTATCCAATGACCACTGTCAGAACCCGCTTTGCTCCGAGCCCCACCGGCTATCTGCATGTCGGCGGGGCCCGGACGGCCCTCTACTGCTGGCTCCACGCCAGACGGCACGGAGGGCGCTTCGTGCTGCGGATCGAGGATACGGACCTGCAGCGCTCCACTGCGGAATCGGTGAACGCCATCCTCGAAGGCATGACCTGGCTGGGGCTGGACTACGACGAGGGGCCGTTCTACCAGACCGACCGGTTCGATCGCTACAACGAGGTCATCGACCAGCTGATGGCCAAAGGCCTCGCCTACCGCTGCGACTGCTCCAGGGAGCGCCTGGAGTCGCTGCGGGAAGATCAGATGCGGCGCAAGCTGAAGCCCCGCTACGACGGCTATTGCCGGAACCGGCAGGTGGGGGCCGGCGAGCCCCACGTCATCCGTTTCCGCAACCCCGTCGACGGGGCCGTCGTGGTGGACGACCTCGTGCGCGGGCGCGTCGTCTTCCAGAACAGCGAGCTGGACGACCTGATCATTCGCCGCTCGGACGGCTCGCCCACCTACAATCTCACCGTGGTGGTCGACGACCTGGACATGACCGTCTCCCACGTGATCCGCGGGGACGATCATCTGAACAACACCCCTCGCCAGATCAATATCCTCAAGGCCCTGGGCCACGAGCCGCCGCGCTACGGCCATGTGCCCATGATCCTGGGCGCCGACGGGGCGCGCCTGTCCAAGCGGCACGGCGCGGTGAGCGTCATGCAGTACCGCGAGCAGGGCTTTCTGCCCGAGGCCCTGCTGAACTACCTGGTCCGGCTGGGCTGGTCCCACGGCGATCAGGAAATATTCTCGATCGACGAGCTCATCCAGGCATTCGACATCGTAGACGTGAACCGCGCCCCCTCGGCGTTCAACACCGAGAAGCTGCTCTGGCTCAACCAGCACTACATGAAGGCGGACGATCCCGCCCGGGTCGCTCATCTTCTCAGCCCGCACCTGGGCGATCTGGGCATAGACCCGACTGACGGCCCCGAGCTGGTCGACGTGGTCAAGGCCCAGCGGGAGCGCGCTCAGACCCTTGTGGAGCTGGCGCGGATCAGCGCCTTCTACTACAGGGATTTCGAGGAATACGCCCCGAACACCGCCGCGAAGGCGCTCAAGACGCAGGCGTTGGAGCCGCTGAGGGAAGCCCGCCGACACCTCGAGGCCCTGGCCGCGTGGGACCGGGGGAGCATCAAGGGTGCCCTCGACGCCGTCGTCGAGCGGCTCTCCATCGGCTTCGGGAAGCTCGGCATGCCGCTGCGGCTCGCCGTGACAGGCGGTACCCCTTCGCCCGATCTCGACCTCACCCTGGAGCTTGTCGGCCGGGAGGCCACCCTGAGGCGCATCGACCGGGCGGTGGAGCACATCCGGGCCCACGAGGGCTGAAGGCCGGTCCCCCGGCGTCCGACCCTGTCCCATGCGGATCCCCCCGCCCCGGTACGCTGTGTTTGAATGACAGGCGACGAGCTACAGGCTTCGAGACATCAGGTCATGAGCGAGCAAGAGACCCGAGCCCCCAGCAACTTCATCCGCCAGATCATCGACAGGGATCTGGCCGAGGGCCGACACGACCAGGTTGTGACCCGCTTTCCTCCGGAGCCGAACGGCTATCTGCACATCGGCCACGCCAAGTCCATCGTGCTCAACTTCGGCATAGCCCGGGACTATGGCGGACACTGCAACCTGCGTTTCGACGACACCAATCCGCACAAGGAGAACGTCGAGTACGTGGAGGCGATCAAACGCGACGTCGCGTGGATGGGGTACGAGTGGAAAGGCCTCTACTTCGCCTCCGACTACTTCGAGCAGCTCTACCGTTTCGGCGAAGAGCTGATCCAGCGGGGCCGGGCGTACGTCTGCGACCAGTCCCCCGAGGAGATGCGCGAGTACCGGGGCACCCTCACCGAGCCCGGCCGGGAGAGTCCGTACCGGAGCCGGTCCGCGGACGAGAGCCTGGATCTGTTCAGGCGCATGCGCGCCGGCGAGTTCCCGGACGGCAGCCGCACCCTGCGCGCCCGCATCGACATGGCCTCGCCGAACGTCAACATGCGCGACCCGGTGCTCTACCGGATCCGCCATGGCGTCATTCACCATCAGACCGGCAGCGAGTGGTGTCTGTACCCCATGTACGACTTCACCCACCCGATCTCCGACGCGCTGGAGGGAGTGACCCATTCGCTGTGCACCCTGGAGTTCGAGGATCACCGGCCCCTCTACGACTGGGTGCTCGACAACGTCTCGGCCCCCGCGCGGCCCCACCAGTACGAGTTCTCCCGACTCAACCTCCAGTTCACCGTGATGAGCAAGCGCCGTCTCACCCGCCTGGTGGACGAGGGCTACGTCGAGGGCTGGGACGACCCGCGGATGCCCACCATCGCCGGGCTGCGCCGACGCGGCTACACCCCTGAGGCGGTGCGCGACTTCTGCGAGCGGATCGGGGTCACCAAGGCGGACAACACCGTCGAGATGAGCCTCCTGGAGGACTGCATCCGAGACGACCTCAACGCACGCGCCCCGCGGCGAATGGCGGTTCTCCGTCCGCTCAAGGTGGTGATCGAGAACTGGCCCGAGGGTCAGGTGGAGGAGCTCCTCGCCCCCAGCCACCCCAAGGACCCCTCCATGGGGACGCGGCCGGTTCCTCTCGGGCGGGAGATCTACATCGACGCCGACGACTTTCGCGAGCAGGCGC
>JASFUT010000251.1:0-5241 GCA_050050175.1 Chromatiales bacterium | reverse complement strand
CGTGCACGATCACGTACATGCTCCCGCGCAGGTTGTCGAATACCACCAGCTCCTCCGACACCATCAGAAGTATGTCCGGCGCCCCGATGGGATCCGGGTTCGGGCACTCGGCCAGCCGGGGCTCGATGTAGCGGATGGTGTCGTAGCCGAAATAGCCGACAAGCCCGCCGGTGAAGCGCGGCAGAAGCGGCGCCTCGGCGACCCTGAACCGCGCCTGGAATCGCTCCACGAAGGCCAGGGGATCGGCCACCTCCTGATCCTCGACCACCCGACCGTCCGCCTCCACCGTCACCCGGCGTCCCCGGACCCGCAGCAGGGTGCGGCAGGGCAGTCCGATGATGGAGTAGCGGCCCCACTTCTCGCCGCCGTGCACCGACTCGAACAGGTACGAGTACGGCCCTCCGGCAAGCTTGAGGTACACGCTCAGGGGGGTGTCGAGGTCGGCGAGGACCTCGCAGGCGACCGGGATACGGTTATGGCCTTCGGCGGCCAAGGCCTCGAACTGCTCGGGGGTCATGGTCTTCTCCACACGGACAGGGACACGAACGGGGGACACACGCCGTCACCGGCGCCATCGCCTCCCATTCATGCAGCTGCGGTCGTGTGGTAGAAGTCGCATTGGCTCGACCCGTTTCACCGGCCCATGCCGGCAAGATAAGAAAATACGCCGCGGGTTTCCAGTCTGGCTCGAGGACTCAACCGCTGGGGAACGCGGAGCCCGGCTGTACCCTTCGCGCCCCCAGGCGACCGGCAGAGGGGCATCGGCGGCGGCGCCCGGGTACCTCTGACACGGCATCCGCTGCGCGTCTCCGGAGCGCGCCACCGGCGCAGCGCCCCGTGCGGCTGCGTCAGGCGGCCCGCTCGAGCAGCCCGCGTATCTCGATCAGGGAGTCGATCACCGCGTCCGGCCCGGCGTCACGGATGTCCATGCCGTGGTTGTAGCCATAGCTCATGCACACGATCTGGAAGCCGGCGGCCCGGGCGGCGCTGACGTCGCTGACCGAGTCGCCGACCATCAGGGACTGCTCGGGGTCCACGCCGAAGAAGGCCGCGGCATGGAGCAGCGGCAAGGGGTCGGGCTTCTTCCGCGGCAGGGTGTCCCCGGATATGACGATCCCGAAGCGAGGGTGGATGCCCAGCGACTTCAGCAGCGGCTCGGTGAACTCGGCGGCCTTGTTGGTCACGCAGCCCAGCGGATAGCCGGCCCCGGCAAGGTAGTCCAGTCCTTCCCGAACCCCGGGATAGAGCATGGAGCGCTCGGAGGTGTTGTCCCGGTACAGCTCCAGGAACACCGGGTAGGCGCGCTCGAAATCGTCGTCCGGAGGCTCCCCTTCCAGCCGGCCGATCAGCGCGCGCCGCACCAGACGCTCGACGCCGTTGCCCACCCAGTTGCGCACCTTCTCCTGGCCGTGGGGCTCGCGGCCCAGACGCCGCATCATCTCGTCCACGCAAAAGGCAAGATCCGGCACCGAGTCCACCAGGGTGCCGTCCACGTCGATGAGGATCATCCGGGGGCTTCTCAGCATCTGTCGAGCCGGTTGGCGAGGCCGGGGCCGGGGCGGCGCTCTTCGCGCCCCGGCGACCGGCCGCCCGCGCCGGACCTCCTTCAGGCCTTGGCCAGCTCGTCGCGCATCTGCCTGACGATGCTGTCGTAGCGGTGCGGGTCGGAGTCCTTGCCCTTACCGAAGATGCCGGAGCCGGACACGAAGGTATCCGCACCCGCCGCTTTGATCTCCGCGATGTTGTCCACCTTCACGCCGCCGTCGATCTCGAGCCGGATCTCGCGCCCCGACTCGTCGATGATGCGTCGCGCCTCGCGCAGCTTGTCCAGGGCCGACGGGATGAAGCTCTGACCACCGAATCCCGGGTTCACGGACATCAGCAGCACCATGTCGACCTTGTCGATCACGTAGCGCAGGTAGTCCAGGGGGGTGGCCGGGTTGAACACCAGCCCGCCCTTGCAGCCCTCACCCTGGATCAGCTGCAGGGTCCGATCCACGTGGCGCGAGGCCTCCGGGTGGAAGGTGATGTAGGTCGCCCCGGCCTTGGCGAAGTCCGGGACTATGGCGTCCACCGGCTCGATCATCAGATGAACGTCGATGGGGGCGGTGACGCCGTGCTTGCGCAGGGCGTCGCACACCAGCGGCCCGATGGTCAGGTTGGGGACATAGTGATTGTCCATCACGTCGAAGTGCACGATGTCCGCGCCCGAGGCGAGCACGTTGTCCACCTCCTCGCCCAGCTTGGCGAAGTCCGCCGACAGAATCGACGGGGCAATCAGGTCTTCAGCCATGGTCGTGATCTCCAGTGTCGCCGCCCGGCCCTGCCGGTTCCGGGGAACCAAAGGCGGGGACTTTACCCTATTGGAGGGAGATTTTCAGCCCCGCGCCCGGAGGGCGGGCGGGAGCAGGTCCCGGGTCAGCCCTGGGGGATCATCAGCCGCTGGATCCGCACCACGTACGCCCGCGTCTCGGTGGGCGCGTAGGGGGCGACCTCGCTCCACAGCCGCACCTCGCCCTCCCTCTGGCGCTCCCTCGCCCGCCGGAAGGCCCGCAGCACATTGCCCAGCCCGGCGTTGTAGCTCGCGAATGCGAGCTTCAGGCGCTCGTTCGCGGGGAACCCCTCCTGCCACTTCCTGTAGAGCATGCGATCGTAGTAGATGGCCGCGGCAATGTTCCAACGGGGCTGGCGTATGTTCACGAAGTGGGGGTTGGACTCCTTGATCTCCGCGTAGGTTGACGGGAGGATCTGCATGATGCCCACGGCCCCCGCGGGGCTCTGGGCGTCGGCATTGAGGCCGGATTCCGCGATCCCCTGGGCCTTGAACCAGCGCCAGTCGACGTGAGGTCCGAAATAGTGCTTGGTGTACTTGCGGAACAAGGGGTCGTACTCGTCGGTCCAGTGGGAGTGGCCGACATCCTTCACCACCGAGGCCAAGGCGACCGCAGGAATCACGGCGAGGGCCAGAAGCCAGAGCGGCGAGGCGCCTTCGCGCATCAGTTCAGGCCCAGCCCGATCACGAGCCCCAGGGCCGTACCGATCCCGATGAAGATGCCCATGATCATCATCCCGACCGCCATGTTGCCCTTCGCGAGCTGCTCCGGAATGTTGAAGTTGACTATGTGGCTGAACACCTTGCACCCGAGCCACATGAAGAAGAGGGTGAGCGCCCCGCCGAAGATGACGTAGACGAAGTTCAGGATGATCGGGTCCAGCGTGTCGGTCATGGCAGCCACTGAATGGTCGTTGGATCGGAAGCGCCAAGCATAGTCGCCCCGGACACCTGCGCTCAAGCGCAGCGCGCCGGGGAGCGGCGGCTCGGGACCCCGTTCAGAGCCCCCGGGCGGCCTTGACCCTGTCGTAGGCCTGGCGGATCTCGTGGGTCTTCTGGGTGGCCAGCTTCATCATCTCCTCGGGCAGACCCTTCGCCACCAGCTTGTCCGGGTGGTGCTGGCTCATCAGCCGGCGGTAGGCGCGCTTGACCTCCGCATCGCTGGCATCGGCGGAGACATTGAGCACCGCATAGGCATCCTCGAGCGTGGGGCCGCGGCGGGGCGGCGCTCCCCGTCCCGCGCCCGCTCCACCCGCGAAATGGCGCTCGGCCCTGACCATCTGCTCAATGCGCCGATACACGCCCTGCGGGATCCCAAGGCGGGCGCACACCCGCTGGAGCAGGGCGTCCTCGGCTGCGTCCAGGCGCCCATCGGCGTAGGCCGCCTGGAGCTGGATCTCCAGGAACATGCGGATCAGCGTCTGGCGGCGGTGGCACTCGCGACGGAACTGATCGATGACATCGTCGAGGGGAAAGTCCGCCGCCTTGCCCTGCTCGAACAGCCGCACGGCGGTGCGCCGCAGGTCCGGCGACAGGTCCATTTCGCCCATCACGGCTTCGGCGAGCGCGATCTCGTCCCTGGAGACCCGCCCATCGGCCTTGGCGAGATGGCCCATCACCGAGAAGGTCGCGGTGAAGAACGCCGTCTGGACCCGCTCGCGCTCCCCGGGATCCAGGGCGTCCTCGACCCCCCCCATGCCCCTGTCGAAGCTGTGGCCGAGGGCGCCCCCCAGAAGCGCACCCAGAGGCCCGCCGAGCATGAACCCGAACGCCCCACCGATCAATTTGCCCCACCAAGCCAAGACGCAGCCCCCCGTTGTTCGAACCGATCTCTATTCTAGAATCACTTCCCGTGCAGATACTCGTCGTCCCTGAAGGACCAGACCCAACGCGGCCGCAACGCCACCAGGAGCGTCATCAGCCAGCCGTTGAGCACCGCCTCGGGGAAGAACATCAGGGGAAAGAAGGGCATGACCGTCTGCCGAAGCTCCGCGAGCGTGTATGCCCCCGAGGAGACGAGAAGCCAGGTGCTGACATATCCGCCGGCCATCGCCGCCACGCCGCCGGCCAGAAAGGCGTTGACGAACACGTAGACGAAGAAGTGCCGGGGCAGAGCTGACCGGACAACGACCAGGAGCACCTGGGTCAGGGTCGCGGGCACCGCCAGGGTGGTCAGCGCATTGACCGGAAAGGCCGTCCAATCGCCCGAGCCGACCCCGGTGATCACCGCGAGGACGACGCTCCCCGCGACCATGGCCACGGACCACCCGAACATCAGGGTCAGGGTGGTCAGGCCGAGAAGGTGGAACCACAGGCCGGGTGCCACCTCCGTACGCAGGGTCCACAGGACCATGAGCCCGACGCTGGCGGCCAGGACCACATGGAGCTGCTCGCTGTCGAGAAAACGCCGCCAGGCCCCCCGGCGCAGAGCGCCGGCCAGGGCACCGGCATAGAGCACCCAGACCCATAGCAGAAAGGACCGTGAGAAGAGCTCGCCCGAGATCTCCATGGCCTCGCCTCTCGATCAAGAGCCGACCAGATCAGGCCGCCGGAACGGCCCGGTGGCATGCCGTGCACGGTGCGCCGCCGAGGCGAACCGCCGGTGGCTTGCCGCAGGCTCCGCCCCCGCGCGCTGATGGCGCCCCGGCGCGGGGCCCACGCTGGCGGGTCACCGCCGGGGGGCTTCTTCGGCGGTCAGGCGGCCCATTGTAAGTGCCGCGGGGCATCCATGTCCCCCGGTCGGAGGGCGCCATGCTATCGTGGGCTGGAGGTCCCGGCGCCCCGCGGCCTTGGTTTGGCAAACCGGGTGCCGGGGCCTATAAATGAGAAGAGGCCCGACCCGGGCGCCCCTGCACAGCCATAGACCACCCAAGGAGGCCGATGCTGATGAGCACACCCGCGCCCATTGT
>JASFUT010000250.1:0-5247 GCA_050050175.1 Chromatiales bacterium | reverse complement strand
GGCATCCAGGCCCGCTCGAACGGCACGCCCACGCGGACGTACAGGCGGGCTCCGGCGAGAGCGGTCATCTCCCGCGGGCTGGGGTTATAGGTGGCAGGGCTGCTCCCCGGCGGAACGAGCGTTTGCGCGCTCACCCGCTCCGCGCCGATACGGTCGACCAGCCACTGCAGGGGCTGCACGCTGACGAGCACGTCGAGCCGCCCGGCGCAGAGCGCCGGAGCCGGGCCGAGCGCAATGAGCCCGGCGAGGGCGACTGCAGGGAGTCTGTAGGTTGAAGCCGGCACCTGGCGCGGGACTCCGGGCGGTAAAGTGTAATGTTATAGCATACCAGCCGCCGGCGCCTGTGGCTCCGTGTCTGCTAGAATGCCGAGCCCCGGCCGCCCGTACGCAGACACCCGGGTCGGGCGCAGCGACCCGGACGCCTTCGGCACGGCGCCCCCGAAGCCCCAGCGATCCCCCCATGACCACCGGCCGACTCATGCTCGCTCCCGCCGACGCCCTGGCGACCCCGCCCGCCCCGGAGGCGGTGCTCGACCTGCTCAGGGACGTCGGTCTGGCGGGCGCCGCCCTGGACCCGGCCCGGCACACCTTCCGGGCCGGAGAGCGTTTCCTGGAGCTCATCAGCTTCATGGGGTGCTCGCCCCACATCGAGCTCGATCCGCCCGCTCCCGGCAGCGAGGCGTTCTGTCACATCGCCCTCGTGGGGCCCTCCCGGGAGCCGGTCCTGTTCCACGGCACCAATACGGCCCCGCCCCGCTGCCCGGAATGCGGTGCGAGGATCACCGACTGGCGGCAGCGCCTGGGCGGTCCGACAGATACCCTCACCTGCGTCCGCTGCGGAATGAGGCTCACGCCGGCGGAGCTCAACTGGCGTCGCTCGGGCGGGCTCGCCCGCGTGGCCGTGGAGGTGCGCAACGTGTTTCCCAACGAGGCGGTGCCCGTGCCCGAGCTGATGCAGCGCCTCGAGCGGGAGACGGGGCGGGAGTGGACGTACTTCTACGTTCAGCCCGAGGGCTGACCGGAATCAGGCCTCGATAACCAGACCCGCAGGGAGATCGACCTCCAGGCTGATGGGAAGATGGTCGGAGAGGGGGTAGTCCACCACCCGCGCGTCGCGCACCCGCAGCGACGGCGACACGAGTATGTGGTCGATGGACCGCATGGGCCGCCAGCTGGGAAATGTGCTCTCGTCGCAGGAGGGCTCCTGCAGGCCCGTGGTGTCGACGAAGTCGACCATCTCCCTGGCCTGGCAGTGACAATTCATGTCGCCCATGACGATCAGATGCGGGAAGGGGCGGACCAGCTCGCTCACATACTCCAGCTGGCGCTGGCGCGCCCGGCGGCCGAGGGCGAGGTGGAGGATGCACACCACGAGGGCGCTTTCACCACTGCCGAACCGGCACAGCATGGCGCCGCGCCCGGGCATGCCGGGCAGCTTGTGCTCGGTGATGCTCTCGGGCCTCAGCCGAGAGAGCAGCCCGTTGCTGTGCTGGGCCAGCTTGCCCAGATTGCGGTTCACCTGCTTGTACCAGTGAGTGAACCCGGCGCGCACCGCCAGGTACTGGGTCTGATCCAGGAAACCGCTGCGCAGGCTTCCCGCATCGACCTCCTGCAGACCGACCAGGTCGTAGTCGGCGAGCAGCAGCGCGATGCGGTTCAGGTTTGCGAGGCGCTCGCGATAGGGCAGGAGGTGCTGCCAGCTGCGGGTTACGTAGTGGCGGAAGAACCGGGTATCGACCCCGGCCTGGATGTTGTAGCTCAACAGACGCAGGCTGTCGCGCTGGACCGGCTGCGCACGCGGCGTGAAGCGTCCGGCCAGTACCTGACTCATCGCCGCCTCAGCCAAGTGGTTGAGTGCCCGCTGCCGGGACGGCGCGGTCAGTCCTGCTTGGCGGCACGGACCTTCTGGACCAGGGCGTCGGTGACGGCGAGGGCCTGCGCATAGCCGCGGGCGTCGGCCGGACTGGTGCGATAGCGCCCATCAATGACCAGGGCAGGCACCCCGCTGATTCCGTAACGATCGGCGAGCACCGCGGCTCGGCGCACGCTCGTCTGCACGGCAAAGGACTCCCTGGCCTTGCGAAACTCGTCCAGATCCACGCCGTGCTCGGCGAGAAGCCGCTCGACGCTCTCCTCGGTGCGCAGCTTGAGCCCCTCCTCGTGGATGGCCGCGAAGATGACCGGATGAAGCTCCTCGAGCTTGCCCATGAGGTCGAGGGCGTAGAAGGCCTCCGCGTGGATGCGGGTGTCCGGCCGGCTGAACACGGCGGGGATCCGCGCAAACTCCACATAATCCGGCTGACGCTCGATCCACTCGGAGATCAGCGGCTCGAGCTCGTGGCAGTGCGGGCAGCTGTAGAGGAAGAATTCGTTGACCCTGACGCGGCCGTCTTCGGCCCCGGGCTGCGCGGGCTCGATGGCGTGAAACTGCACGCCTTCCTGGAGCTCGTCCTGCTGCGCCGTCGCGGCGAAGGGCAGGAGCAGAAAGGACAGGAGGATGATCGTCAAGCGCATCTTGATGGCTCCTTGTCAGGCACTGTTGCAGTACACCGAAGCCCGCTCATCATAACCGATATATCGCCTTCGACCCTACCTCGATCAAGCTCGTCGTGCCCCGCTGCATAGACGACGAGGGGCGGTCTGAGCCGCCCCCGTACGCCTTCCTGCGGGTCGTGCCCGGCGTGTCAGCGCAGGCCCTGCAGGTACTGCGCCACCGCGGCGATCTCCGCGTCGGACATCTTGCCCGCGACCCCGCGCATCATGCGCCCCGGGTCGTTGGCCCGATCGCCGGCACGGAAGTCCGAGAGGGTCTTCGCCAGGTAGTCGGCATGCTGGCCGGCGATCATCGGATAGACGGCGGGCGGGTTGCCGGAGCCGGTCGGCCCGTGACAGCCGATGCAGGCGGCGACACCGGTCTCCGGGTTGCCGCCGCGATAGATTTTCTCGCCCAGGGCGACCTTGTCGGCAGCGGCGGTCCCCTCTGTCTGCTCCTGGCTGGAGAAATAGGCGGCGAGATCGGCCATGTCCTGCTCGCTGAGATTCTGCGCCTGGGCGCTCATCAGCGGGTTCTCGCGCGCACCGCTCTTGAATGCCTGGAGCTGCTTTACCAGATAGGAGGCGTGCTGGCCGGCGACCTTGGGCCACTGGGGGTTGACGCTGTTGCCGTCGGTGCCGTGGCACGCGGCGCAGGCGGCTGCCTTCTGCTTGCCCGCCTCGGCGTCGCCGGCGCCCTGGGCGACACCGCCGGAGGCCGCGAGAACGAGCGACAGGGGGAGGATCCACTTATTCATGCCGACACCTGCTGGGATTCTGTACGTGGGAGGAAGCCCCGGCGCATCCGCTGCGCCGGGCGTTCCGCGATGCAGCGGTCTTACTGGCTCTTGCCGATCATGTACTCGACGGTGGCCTTCAGGTCCTCATCCGAGCAGCCCATGCAGGTGCCTTTGGGCGGCATGGCGTTGAAGCCGTTCACGGCGTGGTCCATCAGGGTGTCCATGCCCTTCTCGATGCGCGGGGCCCAGGCCTCCTTGTCGCCCAGCTTGGGGGCACCGGCCACGCCGGTGGCGTGACAGGCCTGGCAGTAAGTTTTGTAGACCTGCTCGGGCTCTTCCGCCAGCAGGGTGGTCGCAGAGCCGGCCATCAGCATGGCCGCCGCAGTGAGGACAATCTTTTTCATAATCGACTCCTGGCCGTTGTTCGGGACTCGTATCCGCGCTCCTCGCCCGACCGTCGGGCCGCGCGAGCCGGGCTCGCGCTGCGGAGCCGGCATTGTATATCAGAACTTACCGATAGAGGTCAAGCCGGACAACCCTGTCAAATGGGTGTTAAGCGATTGATATGGAATGATTTTACCGTGGATCGGGCCGGTTGGGGGCATACGGCGCCTCTCGGAATTGCAGTCCGCCTGACCCCGAACGCGCCCCCCTCGCATGGGAAGCGCGGAGGTCCCCGTACCGGATCCCGGACCCCCCGGGGCTCCGAGGCAGCGTGCACCGAGAACGAGGCTGCCCGGGCGAGGCCCGCCGAACGCCGGGGGCGCTGATGCCCTTGTCCCGGCGGCGGGCCGGATTTAGGTTATGCGGATGGGGAACCACAACGGCGTTTGCGTCTACTACGGCGAGGGCCTTGCCCGGTACGGTTTCGGGGAGGGACACCCCTTCGGAACCGACAGGCTTGAGGCGTTCGGACGGGTCTTCCGCGAACGGGGACTCGACCGGCGGGTGCGCCTCCTTGAGCCCGTGCAGGCGGGCGAAGAGGCCCTCATCCTGTTCCACACCCGGGAGTATATCGAGCACCTGCGCCGACTGTCGGAGCTCGGAGAGGGTCTGCTCGACTACGGGGACACCCCCGCCTTCCCCGGTGTCTACGAGGCCTCGGCGATGGTCGCGGGCAGCGTGCTGGACGGGATCGAGCGTCTGATGGGCGGCCGCTGCCGCCGGGTCTTCGTGCCGATTGCGGGCTTGCATCACGCCCGCCGCGACCAGGCCGCGGGGTTCTGCGCAATCAACGACTGCGGCATCGCCATCCAGGCGCTGAAGTCGATCCACGGGCTCGAGCGCATCGCCTACGTGGACATCGACGCGCACCACGGCGACGGGGTCTTCTACGCCTTCGAGTCCGATCCCGCCCTGTGCTTCGCCGACATGCACGAGGACGGCCGCTACCTCTATCCGGGCACGGGCAGCATGCTGGAGACCGGCAAGGGCGAAGCGCAGGGGCGCAAGCTGAACGTGCCCATGCCGCCGCGCGCGGACGACAAGACCTTCGTCGAGATCTGGTCGAAGGTCGAGCGCTTCATCGACCGCTGCGAGCCCCAGTTCATCCTGCTGCAGGCGGGCGCCGACAGCCTTGCCGGTGACCCCATCGCCGACCTGGCGTATACGCCCGCGGCCCATGCCCACGCGGCGCGCCGGCTGTGCGCGCTGGCGGAGCGCCACTGCGACGGGCGGATCCTCGCCGTGGGAGGGGGGGGGTACAACCGGACCAACCTGGCGGAGGCCTGGTGTGCGGTCGTGGAGGCCTTCCTCGAGGCCTGACCCGGCGGCCTCCGCAGGGGGACCAGGCCGCTGCGAAGGCCTCGGGAAAGACCTGGCCCGGAGCCCGGGTCTCCTCCTGCATGGCACGTCTGAATCCGCCGCTGATCCGTCACCGCGCCGCCCGCCCGCTGATATACGGTCTGCTCGCAGTGCTGGTGCTCGCCCGATACGGGGCGTCGACGAGCGCCACGGGACCGAACGGCTTCGACCT
>JASFUT010000249.1:0-5261 GCA_050050175.1 Chromatiales bacterium | reverse complement strand
CCGAACGAGACCAGGGCGAAGGAGCGCGGATCGATGCCCCGCTGCACGGAAATGACCCGCAGGGCCCTCGCCATGTGCTCGTTGGCAACGCGGATCACGCCGTGGGCGGCCTCCTCCACCGGCAGCCCCAGGGACCGTGCCAGGGGCCGCAGGGCCCGCCCCGCGGCCTCCCGGTCGAGCGTCATCCGACCGCCGAGAAACGCTTCGGGACGCAGGCGCCCGAGCACCAGGTTGGCGTCGGTCACGGTAGGGCGCGTGCCCCCGGCCCCGTAGCAGGCCGGCCCGGGCGACGCCCCCGCCGACTCGGGCCCCACCCGGAGCATGCCCCCGCTGTCCACTTGGGCGATGGAGCCGCCACCGGCGCCGATGGTGTGCATGTCCACCATGGGCACGGCCACGGGGAACGGGCCGATCCGTCCCTCGCTGGTCAGCCGGGCCGCGCCGTCGATCAGCGCCACATCCGTTGAGGTGCCGCCCATGTCGAACGACAGGAGCTTGCGCAGGCCGGCGGCCTCGCCCGCGAAGCGGGCACCGACGAGCCCCCCGGCCGGCCCCGAAAGGAGCATTCGAACCGCCTGGCCCCCCGCCTGGTCGGCGGCGATGGTCTCCCCGGAGCTCTGCATCACCGAGACCCGCGCGCCGGGCAGGCCGCCGGCCAGCCGGCCGACGTAGCCCTCCACGAGGGGTCCGACCCAGGCGTTGAGCCAGGTGGCGATGCCTCGCTCGTACTCGCGGATCTCCGGCAGCACGCTGGATGAGCGAGAGACGAACACGCCCTCGGGGACGACCGCCTCGATGCGCCGCTCCGCGGTATCGTCCAGGTAGGAGAACAGCAGGTTGATGGCCACCGAGCGCGGTGCCGCCGCCTCGAGCCCCGCGCGCAGGTCCTTCAGATCGGACTCCGTCAAGGGTTCCACGATCTGTCCGTCGGCCCCCAGCCGGCCGCCGGTCTCCAGGCACAGCTCCGCCGGCACGGGCACCGGAGCGGGCCCCGGCTGCAGGTCGTAGAGCGCGGCGCGGGCCTGGCGGCCGATGGTCAGCAGATCGGCGAGCCCGCGGTTGGCCACGTAGGCGGTGCGCACACCCTTCCCCTCCAGCACCGCGTTGGTCGCGACCGTGGAGCCGTGGATCACCCGCAGCCCCTCGGCACTCAGCCCGAGCTCCTCCATCCCCCGGAGTATGGCGGCCTCGGGGGCCTCGGGGCTCGACAGCACCTTGTGCACGCGCAGCCCGCGGCCGTCGAAGACGACGAAGTCGGTGAACGTGCCTCCGGTGTCGATGCCAATCAGCTTCAAGGTCCTGGCGCCTCCCGTGTCGGAAGCCCCCAACATACCCCGTGCCGGGGTCCGTTTCGAGGAAGCGGGATCGGGCGCACCGCGCTTGTACGCGGGCGCCGCCCCCGGGTATCCTGCGCGCGGCATGGACACCCTGGTGGAGGTCGAGAACCTGACCCGGCGATTCGGCGCCCGCATCGCCGTGGACCGGCTCGGGCTCAGCGTGCGCGCCGGCGACGTCCTGGGCCTCCTGGGACCCAACGGCGCGGGCAAGTCCACCACCATGCGCATGCTCAGCGGATGTCTGGCCCCCACGTCGGGGCAGATACGGATCGACGGAATCGACCTGCTCAGGCGTCCCCGCGCGGCCAAGGCGCGCATCGGCTATCTCCCGGAGCGCCCGCCCCTGTACCGCGAGCTCACCGTGGACGAGTACCTGAGCTACGCCGCGCGCCTGCGCGGCACCCCTGCCCACGAGGTCCCGGACAGGCTGAGGCGCGTAAGGCAGCGATGCGGCCTCGGGGCGGCCGGCAGACGACTCGTCGGCAACCTCTCCAAGGGCTACCAGCAGCGGGTGGGCATCGCCCAGGCCCTGGTGCACGCTCCGGCGGTGGTCATCCTCGACGAGCCCACGGCAGGACTCGATCCCATACAGATCCGCGAGGTACGCGAGCTGATCGCGGACATCGGCCGGGAGTGCGCCGTACTGCTCTCCACCCATATCCTGCCGGAGGTCCAGGCAGTGTGCACGCGCGCCGTCATCATCCACCACGGCCGGCTGGTCTACAGCGAGGCGCTGCAGCCCGGGGACGGGGCCGGACCGGCGGCGGTGGTGATCGCCCTGGAGCGTCCGCCCGACCTGACGGAGATACAGGCCCTGGCGGGCGTGCGCAGGGCGGAGCGCCTGCGCGACGGCCGATTCCGCCTTGAGCTGGAGCCGGAGGCCGGTCGGGGCGCCGCGGTCGCCGAGCAGATCACCGCCTGCGGCTGGGGGCTGATCGAGCTCGCCCCCCAGCGCCCCGGGATCGAGCAGACCTTCGTGGAGCTGACCGCCGGGGAGGCCGCGTGAGCGCGCTGGTGATCGCCCGTCGCGAGCTCTACGCCCTGTTCCTCTCGCCGATGGCCTGGGCGGTCCTGGCGGTGGTCACCTTCATTCTGGGCTGGATCTTCCTCGTCCAGGTGGATGCCTTCATGGTGGTACAGTCCCGGCTCCCGTCCCTGGAGGGCGCACCCGGGCTGACCGACCTGGTGGCGGCCCCCCTTTTCGGCACCGGCGCCGGCGTCGTGCTGCTGATCATGCCCCTGCTGACCATGCGCCTGTTTGCGGAGGAGCGCCGGTCGGGCACCTTCGACCTGCTCCAGTCCTCCCCCGTGTCGACGCTGGCCATCGTCCTGGGAAAGTACCTCGCCCTGCTCGGCTTCCTGGCCCTGGTTCTGGCGCTGATCGCGGCCATGCCCCTGTCATTGCTGGTCGGCGGCGCGCTCGACGGCGGCCAGCTCGCCGCGGGTCTGCTGGGGGTCGCCCTGATGCTGGCGAGCTTCGCCGCGGTCGGTCTGTTCATCTCGTCGCTGACCGCCCAGCCCGGGGTGGCCGCAGTCCTGACCTACGGTGTGCTGCTGTTCTTCCTGATCGTCCAGGCCGCAGCCAAGGGCGAGCAGGACGGCGGCGGACTGTTCGAGTGGCTGTCCATGCAGGCCCACTTCGCCCACCTGCTGGAGGGCCTGGTCAGAACGGGCGACCTCGTCTTCTACGTGCTGCTGACTGCCGCCGCCCTGACCCTGTGCGTGCGCAGGCTCGAGCTGATGCGCACCGAGGGCTGAGCGAGTCCGTGGACGACCGATTCTCTCGACGCTGGTACAGGCGCCTGGACAGCCTGGTGTTCTACCTGCTGCTGCTGGCCGCGGTCGGCCTCGCGGGCTGGCTCAGCGTCCGCTATCAGGTGCAGTGGGACTGGACCGCCGGGGGCCGCAACTCCCTCTCTGAGGCGAGCCGGCGAGTCATGGAGCGCCTCGAGGCCCCGCTGACCATCACCGCTTTCGCGCCCGAGAACCCCGTCCTGCGCCAGCAGATCACGCGGCTGATCGACCGCTACCGCCGTGCGGCGCCGGAGCTGCGCTTCAGCTTCGTGGACCCCCAGACCGAGCCGCAGCGGGTGCGCGAGCTAGGCATCGAGATCGCGGGCGAGCTCCTGCTCGAGTACGGGGGGCGGCGCGAGCGCCTGGACAGACTCAGCGAGGAGTCCCTGACCAACGCGATCCAGCGCCTGGCCCTGCGGGGGGAGCGCTGGATCGCCTACCTGAGGGGCCATGGCGAGCGCGACCTGGAGGGCCGGGCGAACCACGACCTGGGCGATTTCGGTATGGAGCTCGAGCGAAAGGGCTTCGAGATCCAGCCCCTGGATCTGGCGGCCAGCCCCACCGTGCCCGACAACACCGCCCTTCTCCTGGTGGCCGGACCGCAGGTGGCGCTCCTGCCCGGGGAGTGGGCGCTCATCTCCGACTACCTGGAGCGCGGTGGAAACCTGCTGTGGCTCACCGACCCCGACTCGCCCGTGGACCCGGCCCGTCTGCGGGCGCTCCTGGGCGTCCGGGCTCTGCCTGGCGTCGTGGTCGACCTCAATGCCGCCGCCCTGGGCATCCGCGAGCCCGGCGTGGCCCTGGTCACCGAATACCCGCGGCACCCCGCCACCGCCGGGCTCGAGCGCCTGACCCTCTTTCCCCGGGCCTCCGCGCTCGAGATCGACCCGCCCGACGGGTGGGAGGCGAGCGCCCTGCTTCCCACCCTGGAGCGGACCTGGAACGAGACCGGCGGGCTGGAGGGCGCGCCCGGTATCGACCCGGACCTGGGCGAGCGGGCCGGCCCCCTGGTGATCGGCTACGCCCTGGAGCGCAAGGCGGACGAGACCGCCCAGCGGGCCCTGGTGCTGGGCGACGGCGACTTCCTCTCCAACGCCTTCCTGGGCAACGTCGGCAACCTGGACCTGGGCCTCAACCTCGTGCGCTGGGTCGCCGGCGAGGACCAGCTGCTCGACATCCCCGCCAAGACTGCGCGGGACCTGGACCTTCAGCTCTCCAGAATCGCCCTGGCCGTGATCGGCTTCGGGTTCCTCCTGGTGTTGCCACTTGGCTTTGCCGCCGCGGGCGCGACCGTCTGGTGGCGCAGGCGCAGGCGTTGAGATGGCGCCCCGCCCCCTGGTCAACCTGGCTCTCCTCGCCGTGGTGCTGGGCCTGCTCGCGCTGGTCTGGCTCCGCCCGGGCGGCAACGGCTCGCCCGACCTGCGGGTAACCGGACTGGAACCCGCGGACGTGCATGCGGTCCGGATCGAGCGCGGACCGGATTCTTCCGTTCTCCTCGAGCGGGTCGCGCAGGGCTGGGCCATGCGCCGGCCCTACGACCTGCCGGCGGACGGGCAGCGCGTCGCGCGGGTCCTGCAGGTGCTCCGCGCCGTCAGCCACCGGCGGTTCGAGCCGCCGGCCGATCGGCTCGCAGACTACGGGCTGGAGCGCCCTCTGGTGCGCCTGGAGGCCGACGGGGTGGTCCTGGAGCTGGGGGGCACCGAGCCCATCGGACACCTGCGCTATGTCCGCTCGGGCGCGCGGGTGGACCTGATCGACGACCGCTACCTGCCCGCGCTGCTCGGACGGCCTGAGTCCTTTCTCGACCACCGCCTGCTGGACCCGGAGCAGGGCATCACCGCGCTGGAGACGGCCGATTTCCGGGTGGACCGGGGCGATCTCGGCCAGTGGCGCATCCGGCCCGCCGACCCGGCGGTCTCCGCCGACGTTCTGACCGCCTGGGTGGACCGGTGGCGGCACGCCCAGGCCCTGGAGGTGCTGCCCGCCCCGGACCGCACCGATTCAAGGCATGTCACGATCACTCTGGAGGGCGCCGCCGAGCCGGTGGTCTTCGAGGTGCTCGAGAATGAGGGACGCCGCCTGCTGGTCGATCGGCGGCGCGGGCTCGCCTACCGGCTGGCGCCCGACGCG
>JASFUT010000248.1:0-5263 GCA_050050175.1 Chromatiales bacterium | reverse complement strand
GCACCCTGGTGGTCGAGTTCGGCGTGACCGACAACCAGGATGAGGTGATCGTGCACTACGAGGGAATCCTCCCTGACCTTTTCCGCGAGGGGCAAGGCATAGTGGCCAAGGGCAGGCTCGGGGAGGATGGGGTGTTCGTCGCCGACGAGGTCCTCGCCAAGCACGACGAGAACTACATGCCGCCGGAGGTGGCGGACACCCTGAAGACGACGCACAACCAGGCCGTGGGCAACCTGCGCGAGGCCGCCGCCCGCTGACCCGGCCGGGGGCGCCGCACCCAGCGGTGCCCCCGGCCCCCAATCCCCCTCCAACCCGCCTTCCGGGTGTGCGAGAATACGCACCCCGTTCGCGCTTCCCGACCCGCATCCGATGACAGCCGCAGCCGAGCCGGCCGCCTCCGCCCCTCTCTTCCCGGTCGATCAGCCGCCGGTGCCCGCCCGGGCGGGCGAACGCATTGCCTGGGGCCGCCTCTACGGCGCCGGGATGACGCTGGCCATCGCCTCGGCCGCGCGCGCCCATTCCGGTCTGGTGCTGGTGATCGCCCCCGACGTGCAGCAGGCGGCGGCGCTCGAGAAGGACCTCGGGTTCTTCCTGGCCGGCGAGGCGATCCCGGTCCTGCAGTTCCCGGACTGGGAGACCCTGCCCTACGACGTGTTCTCGCCCCTGCCCGAGCTGGTCTCCCAGCGCCTGCTCACCCTGCACAGGCTGGGCGGGCTGTCCAAGGGGGTGCTCATCTGCCCGGTCGCCACGCTGATGCAGCGGCTGGCGCCCCGGCAGTACCTGGACGCACGCACCTTCGTCCTGGACGTCGGACAGCGGCTCGACCTCGAGCAGACCCGCCGCACCCTCGAGCAGGCGGGCTACGACTGTGTGTCGCAGGTCATGGGGCACGGGGAGTTCGCGGTCAGGGGCTCGCTGATGGACATCTTCCCCATGGGCAGCGACACCCCCTTTCGCATCGACCTGCTCGACGACGAGATCGAGTCCATCCGCACCTTCGATCCGGAGTCCCAACGGTCCCTGGCCAGGGTGGACGGCGTGCGCCTGCTGCCCGCGCGCGAGCTGCCCCTGGACGAGGCCGGCATCGCACGCTTCAGGCAGGCCTACCGGACGACCTTCGAGGGCGACCCCCAGCGCAGCCTGATCTACCGCGACGTGAGCGCCGGCGCCCCGCCCGGAGGGATCGAGTACTACCTGCCGCTGTTCTTCGAGCGGACCGCCACGCTGTTCGACTATCTCCCGGCCTCGGTTCTGGCGGTGCAGTTCCCGGGGCTGGACGACGACGCCGGCGCCTTCATCAAGGGCGTGCAGGAGCGCTACGAGCAGCGCCGCCACAACCTGGAGCGTCCCCTGCTGCCCCCGGACGCGATCTACCTGCGGGCCGACGAGCTGGCCTCGCGCCTGAAGCCGCTGGCCGCCGTGCGGGCGCAGCGCGGGGAGATCCACGGGCGGCCCAAGGGCTGCGCTTCCCACGCCAACTTCGCCACCCGTCTGCCGCCGCCACTGAGCGTGCAGGCCCGGGCGACCCGGCCCGCCGGGCAGCTGGAGGACTTCCTCTGCGATCGCCCCGGCCCCGTGCTGTTCGTGGCCGAGAGCGCGGGACGGCGCGAGGTCCTGCTCGATACACTCCGAGGCTTCGACATCGCCCCCCGCCCCGTCGAAGGCTGGGGGGACTTCATCCGGTCCGGCGCGCCCGCGGCCATCACCGTCGGTCCGCTGGAGGAGGGGCTGAGCGCGAACGCGCCGGCGCTGGCGATCGTCACCGAGACCCAGCTCTTCGGCGAGCGCGTCCGCCAGAGCAGGCGACGCCGGGCGCCCGGGCGCGACCCGGATCAGATCGTCCGCAACCTCACCGAGCTCGACGAGGGGGCCCCCGTGGTGCACGAGGATCACGGCGTGGGCCGCTATCTGGGCCTGCAGGCCCTCGAGGTGGGCGGGACCGAGACGGAGTTCCTCACCCTGGAGTACGCCCAGGGCGACCGCCTCTATGTCCCTGTCGCCTCCCTGCATCTGATCAGCCGCTACACGGGGGTCTCTCCCGAGAGCGCGCCCCTGCACCGGCTGGGGGGCGACCAGTGGGACCGCATCAAGCGCAAGGCCGCGCGCAAGGCCCGGGACGTGGCGGCCGAGCTGCTCGAGATCTATGCCCGTCGCGAGGCCCACAGGGGCATGGCCTGTCCGGCCCCCGACGACCAGTACGCAGCCTTCGCCGCCGCCTTCCCCTTCGAGGAGACGCCCGATCAGATGCAGGCCATCGAGGCGGTGCTGTCGGACATGGAATCGCCCCGGCCCATGGACCGCGTGGTCTGCGGCGATGTCGGCTTCGGCAAGACCGAGGTCGCCATGCGCGCGGCCTTTCTGGCGGTCGAGAGCGGCCGCCAGGTGGCCGTGCTGGTGCCCACCACCCTGCTCGCCCAGCAGCACTACCAGAACTTCGCGGACCGTTTCGCCGACTGGCCGGTCCGGGTGGAGAGTCTGTCCAGATTCCGCTCGCCCAAGGACCAGAGACAGGTCCTCGAGGGGCTGAGCCGGGGAACGGTCGACATCGTGATCGGCACGCACAAGCTCCTGCAGTCCGACGTGCGGTTCAAGGACCTGGGGCTCGCCATCATCGACGAGGAGCACCGTTTCGGCGTTCGGCACAAGGAGAAGCTCAAGGCCCTGCGCAGCGAGGTGGACGTGCTGACGCTCACCGCCACGCCCATCCCGCGCACGCTCAACATGGCCATGGCGGGGATGAGGGATCTGTCCATCATCGGAACACCGCCCGCGGCCCGCCACCCCATCAAGACCTTCATCAGCCAGTGGAACGACACCCTGATCAACGAGGCCTGCCAGCGCGAGCTCAAGCGCGGCGGGCAGATCTACTTCCTCCACAACGAGGTGCAGACCATCGAGAAGACGGCCCGCCGGCTGGAGGCCCTGATCCCGAGCGCCCGGGTCGCCGTCGCGCACGGACAGATGCGCGAGCGCGAGCTCGAGCAGGTGATGCGCGACTTCTACCACCAGCGCCACAATCTGCTGGTCTGTACCACGATCATCGAGAGCGGGATCGACGTCCCCACCGCCAACACGATCATCATCAACCGCGCGGACAAGCTCGGGCTCGCCCAGCTGCACCAGATCCGGGGGCGGGTCGGGCGCTCCCACCACCGCGCCTATGCCTACCTGCTCACGCCTCCACCCAAGACCCTGACCCCGGACGCGGCCAAGCGCCTCGAGGCCATCGAGTCCCTGGAGGACCTGGGGGCGGGCTTCACCCTCGCGACCCACGACCTGGAGATACGGGGCGCGGGCGAGCTGCTCGGGGACGAGCAGAGCGGCCAGATCCAGGAGATCGGATTCACGCTCTACAGCGAGCTCCTCGAGCGGGCGGTCCAGGCGTTGAAGGCCGGCCGGCAGCCCGAGCTGGACCGACCCCTGGACCACGGCGCGGAGGTGGACCTGCAGATCCCGGCCCTGCTGCCGTCGGGGTACCTGCCGGACGTGCACACCCGCCTGGTGATGTACAAGCGCATCGCCAGCGCCGCCGACGACCGGGAGCTGCGGGAGCTTCAGGTGGAGATGATCGACCGCTTCGGACTGCTCCCCGAGCCGGCCAGGAACCTGTTCACGGTAACCCGCCTCAAGCTCAAGGCCACGCCCATGGGAGTGCGCAAGATCGAGGCCGGCCCGAAGGGCGGGCGCATCCGGTTCGAGGAGCAGCCCAGACTCGACCCGGCCCATCTCATCGGCCTCATCCAGAGCCGCCCGGCGGAGTACCGGCTGGACGGCTCCACCACCCTGCGGTTCACCCTGGATCTGGAGGATCCGCAGGCGCGGCTTACTGCCATGGAGCACCTGCTGGGCCTGCTCTCGGGCGAGGACGCCCGGACCCGTTTGCATTAGAATCTTCCGTCGGCCCCCCAACGGCGCGCGCGATCATGAGCCTCCTTCGAATACTCCCGTCCTTCGCTCTGGCCATGCTGCTCGCACCGGGCATCTGCGTGGCCCAGACCGCGACCTGGTACCGCGTGGAGATCATCGTGTTCGAGCGGCCGAGTCCGTCGGCGGGCGCGGGCGAGCGCTGGCCGGGGAATCCGGGCAGCCCCGGCTGGGAGAACGCGGCGACCCTGCAGCCCGCGGGCGCCGGCCGCGGCAAGCCGGTCCCGTTCGAACGGCTCCCCTCGAAGGACTACCAGCTCGGTCCGCACTGGTGGTCGCTGTCGCGCGGGCGAAGCGGCACCGAGCCCCTGCTGCACCGCGCCTGGGTGCAGCCCGTGAGGGGCGAGCGGGGGGCCGTGCCCGTCTACCTGAGCCTGTCCGACACCTCCCCGGGCTCGGAGTTCGGACAGCGCCTCGAGGGCACGGTCCGTATCCGGAGGGGCCGTTTTCTGCACGCCGACCTGGATCTGGTGCTCCGGCGCCGTGACGGCACCTACCGCATGCAGGAAAGCCGACGGATGCGCAGCGGCGAGCTGCACTACATCGACCATCCCGTCCTCGGGGTCCTGATGAAGATCACGCCGGTCCGGGTCGGCGGCCCCGAGGAAGGCGCACCCTCGGAGGAGCCGGCGGGCTAGGCACCGGCCCCCTCCCCTCGAGAGCGCACCAGGGTCAGGCTTCGCCGCATAGCGGCTGGATGAGGATAATGCCGGCGCCCAGCGTCAGGCGTCGAATCAAGCGTGTGCGTGATCCACGCGCACTAGGCGACGCGGGGTCGGCCGCGGACCTACCCGCCGATCCGCGAGGACCGCTTCACGGGCTCTCGCTCCTGACGCGCTCCAGCAGATCGGCAGCCTCGCTCCGCCCCGGGAACTCGTCTTCCGTGGCGAGAAGCGGCTCGAGAATAGCCGCGGCCTTGGCGGGCTCGCCGCTTCGACTCCAGGCCATGGCAAGATGGAATCTGACCTCCGGCGAGTCGGGCATCTCCGCCGCGGCGTCGATCAGCAGCCGTCGCGCCCTGTCCAGCTCGCCGTCGTCCCGCTGCCTCAGCAGCACCAGGCCAAGGGTGTCCTTGACCGCAGGGGATTCGCCCGCCAGCTCCGCGGCTCTTTCGGCATAGTCTCGCGCCTCTTCGGGGGACTGTGCGCTGAGCAGCCAAGCCAGGTTGTTCAGGGCGGGCACGTTGTCCGGGTCGCGCTCCAGAACCTCCCGGAAGTCCGCCATGGCCCGATCCGCATCGCCCCGGCTGAGATAGAGGTTGGCCAGCGCCAGGCGCACGGGCAGCTCCCCGGGACGCTGCGCCAGCCGTTTCTCGAGCACCTCGACCGCTGCCGCCGGC
>JASFUT010000247.1:0-5269 GCA_050050175.1 Chromatiales bacterium | reverse complement strand
TTCTCCCAGGGGAGCAGCGGGTCGATGCCGCCGGCCAGCTGGCGTGCGCGCTTGGTGGCGAGGAGCACCAGGTCGAACCGGTTCCCCACGTGGTCGAGGCAATCTTCAACGGTGATCCGTGCCATGTACTGTCGAGCTCCGGGAAGGCCGGCCTCCGGCGGGCGGAGTCCGGGCGGGTGAAGCGGACGCGAACCCCTCTACGGATTCGCAGCGGCAACTTGTCAATATAACGGATACCCGGCAATCGCGCCAAGCCGAGGCCGCTCAACCGGTGGTCAAGCCCTCCAGCCGCCCGGCCTGCCGGCGGACCTGAGCGCCAAGGCGCAATCGCCGGGCGGTGACGATCGCCCGAAGCTCCTCCAGGGCGATGTCGAACTGGTCGTTGACCACCAGGTAGTCGAACTCGGCGTAGTGGGACAGCTCCGCCCGGGCCTCCGCGAGACGCGCGGCGATCACCTCGTCGCTGTCCTGACCCCGGCCCCGCAGCCGCTCTTCCAGCGCATGGGCGGACGGCGGGAGGATGAATACGGACACGGCGTAGGGCAGCCGCTCGCGCACCTGCCGGGCCCCCTGCCAATCGATTTCCAGGATGACGTCCCGACCCCGCGCCAGACGGTCCTCGATGTCGGCGCGCGACGTGCCGTAATGATTATCGAATACCCGGGCGTGCTCCAGAAAGGCCCCCGCCTCTGCCAGGCCCCGGAATGTGGCGCCGTCGACGAAATGGTAGTGGACACCGTCCTTCTCGCCCGGTCGCGGGGGCCGGGTGGTGTGCGACACGGAGACCTCCACGCCCGGATCCGCGTCCAGCAGCGCCCTCACCAGGCTCGTCTTGCCGGCCCCGGACGGCGCCGACACGACGAACAGCGTTCCCAGCGGCTCCTCTACTGCCTCCATCGGTCCCCCCGTCGGTCACTCGATGTTCTGGATCTGCTCGCGCATCTGCTCGACGAGCACCTTCATCTCGACGGTCCGCCGCGCGGTCTCCGCATCGGAGGACTTCGATGCGAGCGTATTGACCTCCCGGTTGAGCTCCTGCATCAGGAAATCCAGGCGGCGGCCCACCGGCTCGTCGGTGCTCAGCACCCGCTGCACCTCGTCGATGTGGGTGCCGAGGCGGTCCATCTCCTCGTCCACGTCCAGGCGCTGGGTCAGCAGCACCATCTCCTGCTCCACCCGAGCCTCGTCCAGCTCCTCGGCCACCTCGGCCAACCGCTGGCGAAGCCGCTCCCTGATCCCTTCCAGCACGACCGGCATGCGCTGGCGCACCTCACCCACGTGCCCGCGCAGGGCCTCGCAGCGCTCCCGCACCGCCTCGGCCAGACGCGCGCCCTCGCGACGGCGGGTGGCGATAAGCTGGTCGAGGGCGTCTTCGAGAGCTCGGGCCGCCGCTTCCTGGACCGGCGAGAGATCCACTTCGCCGCTCTCGATCACGCCGGGCCAGCGCAGCACGTCAGCGATCGAGAGCGGGGCGGCGGTATCCAGGGCCTTCTCCACCTGGTCTGCCACCGCCAGGAGCTGATCCAGCACACGCCGATTGAGCTGCACCGGCGCCGCGGCCTCGCCGCCGGGCCGGAAGCGCAGGGTCGCGTCGAGCTTGCCCCGTCCGAGACGGGCCGCCGCCCGCTCGCGCACCCGGGGCTCCAGCGCCTTGAGCTCGTCAGGCAGCCGGACGAACACCTCGAGGAACCGGTGATTGACCGACCGCAGCTCCCACACCAGGGCCCCCTGCGCCTCTCTGGACTCCGCCCGCGCAAAGGCGGTCATGCTGCAGGTCATTGCCCGTTCTCCCCGCGCCCGCCGGGCGCTGCCGACCGGTAAAGCATGTATGATACTGATGCTGTCCCGGACTTGATAATTCCCGTGCTGGCCGCTTGCATCCGGACCGGAGTCCCTGTCGCCGCATGAGCATCCCCCGCCACAACCTCCCGCCCGGCACGGTGGTCGACTGCTACGAGATCGTGCGGGTCATGGGCAGCGGCGGATTCAGCCTCATCTATCTCGCGCGCGACGAGGACACCCGGGACCAGGTGGTCATCAAGGAATACCTGCCCAAGAAGCTCGCAAGACGCGACGAGGGCCAGGTCCGGGTCGGCGTCATCAGCGAGGCCAGGCGCGACGCCTTTCATCACGGCCGCAAGCTGTTCTACCAGGAGGCGAAGGCGCTCGCGACCCTGAGGCATCCCAACATCGTGAGGGTGCGCAACTTCTTCCTGGCCAACGACACCGCCTACCTGGTGATGGACTACGAGCACGGCAAAAACCTGGGCGCCTACATCAAGAAGCGCGGCGGCGGGCTGAGCACCACCTTCGTGATGACCGTGTTTCCCCCCGTGCTGGACGCGCTGAACCTGATCCACTCGCGGGGGCAGCTGCACCTGGACATCAAGCCGAGCAATATCCATCTGCGCCCCGGAGGCAACCCGCTGCTGCTCGACTTCGGCGCGGTACACCAGTTCGCCACCACGCGCAGCCAGCAGCCCAGCCAGGTGGTGACCCCCGGCTTCTCGCCCCTGGAGCAGTACTATGCCTCGGGATATGTTGGCCCCTGGAGCGACGTGTACGCCATCGGCGCGAGCATGCGCGCCTGTCTGGACGGCAAGCCCCCGCCCAGCGCCATAGAGCGCCACGCCAGGGACATCCTCAAGCCGGCCTCCGCGCTGTACCGCAGACGCTATCCAGGCTACCTGCTGGAGGCCATCGACTGGGCCATGGAGGTGGATCCCCTGCTCCGCCCGCAGAACGCCGGCGCGCTGCTTGCCGTCCTCGTGGACCAGTCGGCCGAGGGCGTCGCCGACGCCCGGGAGGCCCGATCCGAGAACGCCCGGGTGCAGAGGAGCTGAGACGCGGTGGCTGCGCGATACGAGCTCGGACAGGCGACCGACATCGGCGACCGCCGCAAGAACCAGGACCGCAGCGGCATCGCGGAGCTCGACGACGGGGTCCTGCTTGCACTCGCCGACGGCATGGGCGGACACCCCAAGGGCGAGCGCGCCGCCGAGGTCGTGGTGGAGACGTCCACCCGCCTGTTCAGGCGGGCGCGGCGCCCGCTGCGCGATCACGCCGCTCTGCTGGAGGGGATGCTGCTGCGCGCCCATGACCGGGTCGTGGCCTTCGGCCGGAGCCAGCGGCCCCCCGTGGACCCGCGCAGCACCGCGACCCTGGCCCTGATCGACGGGAACCAGCTGCACTGGGCGCATCTCGGCGACAGCCGGCTCTACCTGTATCGCCGCGGCGACCTCATCGCGCACACCACGGACCACTCCTACGTGGAGAAGCTGCGGCAGCAGGGCGTGATCAACGCCGAGGAGCTCCACCAGCACCCCTTCCGCAATTACGTGACGCGCTGCATCGGCGGGAGCCTGCCGCCGCCCGAGCCCACCCTGGGCGGGCCGGTGGATCTCGAGCCCGGCGACGTCCTCGTCCTCTGCTCGGACGGCCTCTGGGGTTCCCTGAGCACCGACGAGATCGGTGCGGCCCTGGAGGAGGGGCGCGGACTCCCGGACGCGACGGCAGGGCTGGTCAGGCGGGCCGTGGACGCCGCTGGCCCGGGCGGCGACAACGTGACGGCCCTGACCCTCCGCTGGCTCGCGGTGCCCGAGAAGACCGTCGCCGAGGAGGCGGAGGACGAGCTGACCCATGCCATCCACGACATCCGCGCGGCCCTGAGGGCCTTCGAAGCCGAGAACGAACGGGAGAAGTGATGAGACCCAGTGGGAGAGGCCCCGATCAGATGCGGGCGGTTCGCCTGCAGCGCAGCTACACCAAGCACGCCGAGGGCTCGGTGCTCGTGGAGTTCGGTGACACCAAGGTGCTGTGCAACGCCTCGGTGGACGACCGGGTCCCGCACTTTCTGAAAGGCCAGGGCAAGGGCTGGGTCACCGCAGAGTACGGCATGCTCCCCCGCTCCACGTCCGAGCGCATGGGTCGCGAGGCCGCCCGGGGACGCCAGGGGGGCCGCACCCTGGAGATCCAGCGCCTGATCGGGCGTTCCCTGCGCGCGGCCGTGGACCTGGAGGCCCTGGGCGAGCGAACGGTGACCGTGGACTGCGACGTCATCCAGGCCGACGGGGGCACCCGCACCGCCTCCATCACCGGCGCATACGTCGCCCTGGCCGACGCGGTGGAGAAGATCCGCCAGGCGGGCTGGCTCGAGAGGGCGGTGCTGCGCCACCAGGTCGCCTCCGTCTCCGTCGGCATCTGGCAGGGCACGCCCGTCCTGGACCTGGACTACGCCGAGGACTGCACGGCCGAGACGGACATGAACGTGGTCATGAACGACGACGGCGCCTTCATCGAGATCCAGGGCACCGCGGAAGGACACCCTTTCAGCCACGCCGAGCTGCAGGCCATGCTGGGGCTCGCGGACCAGGGGATCCGGGAGCTGTTCGCCGCGCAGCAGTCGGCCCTGACGGAGTGAGGAGCCCATCGCCGTGACCCACAGCCACCACGGCGAGCACATGGTGCTCGCCAGCAACAACCCGGGCAAGGTTCGTGAGCTCGGCCAGCTGCTTGCCGACCAGCGGATCCAGGTAACCCCGCAGGCCGAGCACGGCGTTCCGGAGGCCGAAGAGACCGGCCTGACGTTCGTGGAGAACGCCATCCTCAAGGCGCGCAACGCCGCGCGCCACAGCGCACTGCCGGCGATCGCCGACGACTCCGGGATCGAGGTGGACGCGCTGAACGGGGCCCCCGGAATCTACTCCGCCCGCTACGCCGGGGAAGGCGCCTCGGACCGGGACAACCTCGAGAAGCTCCTGGCCGACCTCCGCGGGGTGTCCGACAGCGAGCGCACGGCTCGCTTCCAGTGCCTGATGGTCTACATGCGCCACGCCGAGGACCCGACGCCGATCATCTGCCAGGGCACCTGGGAAGGTCTGATCCTTCCCGAGCCCCGCGGCGAGAGCGGCTTCGGCTACGATCCGGTGTTCTTCGTCCCGGACCAGGGCCGCTCGGCCGCCGAGCTCGATCCGGCGACGAAGAACCGGCTGTCCCACCGGGGACAGGCCCTGCAGAAGCTGCTCGCGGCGCTCGCGGAGTAAGCCACTCTGACCGGGCTCGCGGGCCGCAGCACCATCCGCCGCGCTCGTCGGCTCGCCCGAGCGCCGCCCGGGCGCCCGACCCCTGCACGCCGCCCGCGGCCCCGGCCCGAGCCGAGGCCACCGACCAGGTTTGCTGTCGAGGCGCAGCGCTATCCAAGAGCCCTGGGGGCTTCCTGCCGATCCTTCCATCGCTTAGCACGGATTCCTGACCCATGGCCGCCGACCGC
>JASFUT010000246.1:0-5309 GCA_050050175.1 Chromatiales bacterium | reverse complement strand
GCGACCTTCGCGGCGGGGTCGGGGGCCCGCAGGCACGCCAGGGCGCGGGAGAAGACGTCGTCGTTCATGGGGACGGGGATTGTCGCACATCGCGGTCGACGGTAGACGGTGGACAGCAGACGGGGGCGATGGCGCGGCCGCTCCGCGGCCGACCCGCTGCTCGGGGCTGATTGGCCGGGCTTCGGAAAATGGCGGTTATGGTAAGCTTTGCGGACTTTTCGCCCGGGTTTGGGAGCAGGTCTTGGACAGCATCTTCCTTCGCCGCCATTTCAGCCGCAACATCCTGATGCGGATGATCGTGCTGGCCGTCCTGGCCGCCGGTCTCCTGGCCTGGAAGATCGATTTCATCAACGAGGTCTATTTTCGCGACCAGCTCACCGCCACCGGCTGGCTGATCAACGGGGCCATCGTGGCGCTGTTCCTCCTGGGCATCCTCAAGGTGATCGCCACGCTGCTGGTCTACAGCCGGGAGGAGTCGGCCGTCATCCGGTTCGCCGCGAACATGGACAAGCGGCCGAACGACCCGCTCAAGGGTGTGTCCGAGCGCACGCTGATCGCCCGGCGTTTTCGCACCATGGAGCGGCTGCACCGCTCGAACACGCCCATCAACCAGGGGGCCCTGGCCTCGACCCTGGTGGCGGCGGAGAGCACGCGCAACAGCTTCCCCAAGTTCATCAACAACATCCTGATCCTGACCGGGGTGTTCGGCACCATCGTGGCCTTGTCCATCGCCCTTCTCGGCGCCTCCGACCTGCTGGAGTCCAACGTGGACGTCGGGGGCATGGGCATGGTGATCCACGGTATGTCCACGGCGCTGTCCACCACCATCACCGCGATCGTCTGCTACGTGTTCTTCGGCTACTTCTACCTCAAGCTCACCGACGTGCAGACCAATCTGGTCACGGCTATCGAGCAGGTGAGCACCACCCACCTGGTCCCCAGGTTCCAGGTCCAGACCGACAGCGTGCTCTACGAGTTCACCGGCCTGATCCGCTCGCTTCAGGGGCTGGTGAATCAGATGGAGCAGTCCCAGCACACCTTCGAGCAGGTGGAGAAGCGGCTGGTGAACACCCTCGACACGTACCGCGACCGCATCCAGGGCGTCTCCGACGACCTGGGCAGCATCAAGGTCCTGCTCAAGCACGGCTTCCGCCTGCCCGAAGACGACGCATGAATCCGGACCAGGGCTTCATCGACCTGCGGCTCAACCGCCAGGAGGGCGAGAACAGCGAGAGCTTCTGGCCGTCGTTCACCGACATCATGACGGTGATCGTGATGATCTTCCTGATCGCCATGGTGATCCTGCTGATCCGGAACATGGAGCTGGTGAAGCAGCTGCGCGCCACCATGGAGGCGGAGCGCACGGCGGCCGAGCTGGCGCGCGCGACCGGGGAGGAGAAGGAGAGCCTGGCGCTCAGGCTGATCGCCACCGAGAACGAGCTCTCCATGGTGCGCATGCGGCTGATGCGCGCGGAGGAAGAGCGCGACGAGCTGGAGCAGCGGACGGAGCGCCAGCAGGCCCGGATCGGCGACCTGGGAGGCGAGCGCGACCGGCTGGCCCAGCGCGCGGACCGTCTCGAGGCGACCGCTCGACAGCTCACCGACGAGCTCTCCAGCGCGCGCTCCACGCTGGCCACGCTGCGTCAGGACTACTCCAACCTGCAGGCCCGTCACGAGACCACGCAGGAGGAGCTGGAGCGCGTGGAGCAGTCCTACGCCCAGCGCCAGGAGGAGCTGAGCGAGGCCCGATCGATCATCCTGGCCAGGGACAAGCGCCTGGCCGATCTGCAGGGCACGTTCGAGGACCTCAAGATCAAGTACGACAAGCTGGTGAAGCCGGCGCGCACGGCCCGCGGCAAGTACGTGGTCGAGGTGCGCTACTCCAAGACCGACGGGGGGTACCTGATCGAGTACAAGGAGCCCGGGCAGGCGGAGTTCTCAACCCTCTCCCGGGCCGCCCTGGAGAAGCGCCTGTCCGCCTTGAAGGCGAAGGATCCGGACGGGCTCTACATCAAGGTCATCTTCCCCAAGGACAGCGGGCTGTCCTACAGCGAGGCCTGGTCCTTTACCAGCTTCCTGCACAAGAACTACGACTACTACTTCAGAGAGGCCGCCCCGGAGTAGGGGCCGGGCCACTCCGCGGCCGCCCGGGCCTGTGCCCCCCTGCGCCAGGCTCAGAAGAAGGGCCAGAGCGTACCCTTCTCGCGCTTGGCCAGCTCGAATGCCTTCTCGGTGACGTCGGGGTAGCCGCGCAGCTCCTTGGCGTGCTTGCACATGCACTCCAGGAGCTCGTTCAGGGTCTCCTCGACCTGCATGAGCTTGTCGGGGCGGTCCACGGCGCTGGCCACCACCATGCGCTCGACCCCGAAGGCGAGGACCCGCTCCATCAGGCCCGAGCAGCGACTGTCGAGCCGGAAGCCGACCCGGTCGGCCCGGCGCTTCACGTACTGCGTCAGATGATTCTTTGTATTGATCCTGGCGAGCTGGGACAAGTTGAGCCCTCCCTTGCGTTTGCGTTCTTTGCGGCGCGGCAGTCCCCCGCAAATAAGCCGTGGTGCACGGCCGGTGTCAACCCCCCCCCGGGACTCCCTATCGCGTGTCGCCGCGGCCGGCTGCGGGGACGCGCGGCGCGGGCGCGGGGCCAGCCCATGCAAGCCTGTCGTAGGTCAGCGGCGCAAGCCGTCGCCGGAGCAGGCGGTGCAGGTCCGAGGCGAGGCTCAGCTCCAGGTCGTGGGGATGGATGGCGATCCGCAGGGGTCCGCGAAGGCCCGCGGCCATGCGGTTCATCCGGTTCCAGGTCTTCAGGGCCAGTGCCCGCCAGGCGCCGTCGGCCTCGTAGCCCACCAGGGCAAGGCGGTGAAAGCGCCGCGCCGCGGCATCGTAGACGCCCGACGTGACCTCGTAGAATCGGAAGGGGAGCCGGTCGAGCCCGCTGCGGTCGACCGATCCCATCGCCCAGGCGGGGGGCACGTAGAGGCTCGGGGCGCGCAGGCCGTTGTCCCCGAACCAGCGGTGACAGGCGCCGATGAGATCCCGGATGCCTGGGCCGTCGAGTGCCAGGTGCTCGGCCACGCGGCGGGAGATCAGCGCGCTGTGGGCGCGGTGGTGCAGGCCGCGGATGCGCGCCGCCTCGTGACGCCAGCCGTGGCCGGCAAGGATGTGGCCGCTCTCCTCGAACGCCTTCAGGGTCCTCACCTGGGGCGCGCTCCAATCCAGGCCGGGCACCACCAGGAGGGTCGCCGGCACCGCTCCGCGGCGCTCCAGCAGGGTCAGGATGGTCTTTACGCGGCCGAGGGTCGAGGGCATGAGGTCGTGGACCGAGACCAGGGCCCTGCGGGGATGCTCAGCCACGGCGGGCAGGCCTCCGCTGTTGCCGAAGCAGGTCGAGCCAGTGCCGCAGGTTCCACTCGTTGAGCTCCAGGGCCGCGGTGCGGGCGGTGTCGGCCTTGCGCCGCAGCACGGCGGGGTCGAGGCCCGCGATCCGCCGGATCCCCGCCGCCAGCGGCTCGTCCTCGCCCAGGGTGACCATGCCGCGGCTCAGCCCGGGCCAGTCCGCGATGCCGCATCCGTGCGAGACCATGACGATCCGGGCGCGGGCCATGGCTTCCAGCGCAACCGTTCCGAAGGACTCCACGTGGGACGGGAGCACCAGCATGTCCGCCGCGTCCAGGGCGGAGCGCATGCGCTCGCGGCTGAGCCAGCCGAGATAGGCGAGATTGGGCAGCCGCGCCGCGGCGGACGCCACCAGATCCCGCTGCGGCCCGTCCCCCGCCACCGCGAACGCGATGTCGGGCAGCGCCCGGGCAGCCTGGATCACGGAGTCCAGGTTCTTCTCCGCGGCGAGCCGGCCCGCGTAGAGCACACGGCCGACCCGCCCGCTCAAGCGCGCGGGCGGGGTCTCCACGAAGTCCCGCGGCAGCGGCGTGCCGACGAGCTCGGTGGCCGGGGTCCCGATGCGCTCGGCCTCCGCGATCATGTCGCGTGAGTTCGCCACCACCAGGCTGGCGCTGCGGAACAGCAGGCGGTTGCTCACGTCGAAGTAGGACCGGTTGATCCCGCCCACGACGCGGTTCCAGTACAGGTGGCTGAGGCGGTGGAAATGGGTGTGGAAGCCGACCACCAGGGGGATGCGCAGGCGCCGCGAGAGATAGGCCGCGAGCAGACCGTAGGGGCCCGGGGTGGGCGCGACAAGGACCTGTGGGCGGGCCGCGCGAACCCGCCGGCCGATGCCCCGCACCGCAGGCAGGCAGAGCTTCTGTGTGCTGTCCCCCGGCAGCGGCAGTGACAGCCAGCTGTGCCAGGCCCGGCGGCCGTGGTGGGGCGAGATGAGCTCGATGCAGCCCACCTCGGAATCCAGATTGGCGACCAGATCGTGGTAGTAGGCCCCGACCCCGTTGCGCTCGGGCGCCGCGTCCGAGAGGATCACCACCCTCAGATCCGAGGCGTTCGCGGGAGCCTCGGGGGCGAAGGCGGAGGCCCCGGTTGCAGCGGGAGTCGGCATGTCAGCTCGCTTCCCCTGCCCAGCCCGAGGCGCCCTGAGTCGGTGCCTGTCCCGGGGATTCGCCCGATGGAAAGGCGAAGCGGTCATAGACGTTCGCGAACCGGCTGCGGATGCCCTGGGGGTCCAGGCGGAAGTCGGACAGCTGATAGTGGTGCCGGGTGGCGTAGGACCGCGCCCGGAGGGCTTCCCGCGACAGGACGTTGGCGAACTCGGGAGCCAGCGCGATCCCGAGGCGCTGGTAGAGCGCCGTCAGCGTGGACTCCAGGTCGTCTTTGAGCCTGTCCATGGCCACGAGCGCCGCCCGGTCGCGGGGCGCGCGCTGGAGGTGCTCGAGCAGGTTCGCGTAGTAGAACTCCATCA
The DNA here is from genome assembly GCA_050050175.1 of Chromatiales bacterium. Classification (GTDB taxonomy): domain Bacteria; phylum Pseudomonadota; class Gammaproteobacteria; order Chromatiales; family Chromatiaceae; genus CAVQCX01. The sequence continues at coordinate 448 of JASFUT010000246.1, read as the reverse complement.
TGGCGAGCATGCGCTCCCGGAACAGGGGGTCGCGCGGGTCGCTGCCGAACAGGCGCATGCCCGATTCCAGGGAGCTCAGCTGGGAGGGCAGGGTCTGCACGGGGTCGCGCATGCAGCAGATGATTCGCGCGTCGGGGAAGGTCTCGCGCAGACTGCCGATGAGAGGGGCGAAGGAGGCGTTCTTGGACAGCAGGCGTTTGTCCGGGCCGTGAAAGTACAGGTGGCGCTGCAGGCAGGAGCGGTAGAACGCCATCAGGCGGCGGCGCTCCTTCGCCGGCACGTCCCGGTCGAAGAATCCCATGCGCCAGACCGATTCGGCGCGGGGAAACGGGACCACCAGGATGAAGCACGCCAGAACCGGCATGAGGGCGAAGTAGTCCTCTTCCGGGGCCGTCAGTCCCGTCGCATGCACGTCCTGCAGGGTACCAGTCAGGCGCGACTCCAGACG
>JASFUT010000245.1:0-5332 GCA_050050175.1 Chromatiales bacterium | reverse complement strand
GGCGACCATCCACATGGCGCTGCTGGGCGCTGAAGGTCTGGCCCGGGTGGCGGCGGCCTGCCACGCCAACACCGCGGCCCTCACCGGCCGCCTGACCGCCATAGCAGGTGTAGAGCCCTTGTTCTCCGGGGCGGTCTTCCACGAGCAGGCCCTGCGTCTGCCGGCGCCGGCCGCGGACGTGCTGCGATCGCTGGCTGCGCACAACCTGCTGGGCGGCCACGACCTGGGAGCGCAATACCCGGAGCTCGGCCACGCCGTGCTGGTCTGCGCCACGGAGAAGCGCACCGAGCAGGAGATGGACGCCTACGCCCAGAAGCTCGAGCGCGTGCTGCGAGCCCGCACCGAGGCAGGGTGTCCCGTTCAGCCCAAGATCTGACCCGCGGCCCCGACCGCCGGAGCCACCACCGATGAGAGGAGACTGAGAGCATGGCCGAGATCACTCTGGAGGGGAACGTCTGCCACACCAACGGCGATCTGCCGGCGGTCGGGACCAAGGCGCCGGACTTCAATCTGGTGGACAGCGGACTGAACGACCTGTCGCTGGGCGACTTCCCGGGGAAGAAGAAGCTGATCAGCATCGTGCCCAGCCTGGATACGGGTGTGTGCGCCCAGTCGACCCGGGTCTTCAATCAGCGGTTCGCCGGCCGAGACGACGCGGTCGCCCTGATCGTGTCCGCCGACCTGCCCTTTGCCCAGTCCCGCTTCTGCACCGCCGAGGGGCTGGACAACGTCAAGACCCTGAGCATGATGCGCTCCCGCAACTTCGCCAAGGACTACGGGGTGCTGATCGACGACGGTCCGCTGGCCGGCATCACCGGACGCGCCGTGGTGGTGCTCGACGCCGACGACAAGGTGGTGTACGCCCAGCTGGTCCCGGAGATCACCACGGAGCCGGATTACGAGCCGGCAATCGCCGCCCTCGGCTGAGCCGCCCGGCCGCCGGAGCGGCATTGTCTGCACCCGCACAGCCATCGGAGCCGTTCGTGACATGCTGATCCAGGAACAGTCCAGACCCGGGCGCCGCGCGCTGGCCCAGGCCCCCTCCGAGCGGGCCGAAACCCCCGGTATCCCGACGCGTTTCAGGCGCAGGTCCCCGCCCGCACTGCCTGAGGTCTCGGAGATGCAGGTGGTGCGGCACTATACGCGGCTGTCGCAACAGAACTTCTCCATCGACACCCAGTTCTACCCCCTGGGCTCCTGCACCATGAAGTACAACCCGCGGGCCTGCAACAGCCTGGCCATGCTGCCGGGATTCCTCGCCCGCCACCCCCTGGCCCCGGAGTCCCACAGCCAGGGCTACATGGCCTGCCTCTACGAGCTTCAGGAGACGCTCAAGGAGGTCACCGGAATGAAGGCGGTGTCCCTGACGCCGGCCGCGGGTGCCCAGGGGGAGTTTGCCGGCGTGGCGATGATCCGCGCGTATCACGAGGCCCGGGGCGACGCCGACCGCACCGAGATACTGGTGCCCGACGCGGCCCACGGCACCAATCCCGCCTCGGCGGTCATGTGCGGGTACAAGGTGCGCGAGGTTCCCACCGACGCCCAGGGCGATGTGGACATCGAGGCCCTGAAGACGGTGCTGGGTCCCCAGACCGCGGGCATCATGCTCACCAATCCCTCGACGCTGGGCGTCTTCGAGCGACGCATCGAGGAGATCGCGGGACTGATCCACGAGGCCGGCGGGCTGCTCTACTACGACGGTGCCAACCTCAACGCGATTCTCGGCAAGGTCCGCCCCGGGGACATGGGGTTCGACGTCATCCACATGAACCTCCACAAAACCTTCTCGACGCCCCACGGAGGCGGCGGTCCGGGTGCGGGTCCCGTGGGGGTCGGCACGCGTCTCGAGCCCTATCTGCCCGTCCCGATGGTGGCCTTCGACGGGCACGACTACCACTGGCTCACCGAGAAGGAACGCCCGGAGAGCATCGGGCGTCTTTCGGCGTTTGCCGGAAACGCCGGGGTGCTCCTGCGTGCCTACGTCTATGCCCGCATGCTGGGGCGAGAGGGCATGACGCGGGTGGCGGAATACTCGACGCTCAACGCCAACTACATGCTCAAGCGCCTCCAGGAGGCCGGCTTCGATGCGGCCTACCCGGGACGCCGGGCCACCCACGAGTTCATCGTCACCCTCAAGCGGCAGGCCAGGGAACTGGGCGTGAACGTGATGGACTTCGCCAAGCGACTGCTGGACTACGGCTACCACGCACCCACCACCTACTTTCCCCTGCTCGTGCCCGAGTGCCTGCTGATCGAGCCCACCGAAACCGAGACGCGCGAGGCCATCGACGGCTTCGTCGAGGCCATGACGCGTATCCAGGCGGAATCCGAGGCCGACGCCGAGCAGGTAAAGGGCGCGCCTTACACGCTGCCGGTCAGGCGTCTGGACGACGTCCGGGCCGCCCGCGAGCTCGACCTGGCCTGGCGTCCGTCGGCCTGAAACGCCGCCTGGGTCCTGGCGGCCTCTGTCCGGTATAGTGTGGGGCCACCAACCGGAGCGGGCGGGCGACCGCGCCGTCCCGAGGCAGATCACCTCCATCCACGGCAGGCAATGTGGCCAATCGAAGCGCCAAGGGGCTCCAGCGGATCATCAACGCCTTCGGGTTCTCCATGGCCGGGCTCCGGTCCTGCTTCAGGCACGAGGAGGCGTTCCGGCAGGAGGTGTTGGTGGCGATGGTGATGGTGCCGCTGGGTGTCTGGCTGGGCCGGGACGGCCCGGAGCGTGCCGCCCTGGTGGGAAGTGTTATTCTGGTGCTGATCGTGGAGCTCCTGAACTCCGCCATCGAGGCCAGCGTCGACCGAGTCGGGATGGAGCGGCACAGGCTGTCCAAGCGGGCCAAGGACATCGCCTCCGCGGCGGTGTTTCTGAGCATCGTCTTTGCGCTCGCCGTCTGGGTGCTGGTGCTTGCGCCCCAGTGGCTCTGACCGTACAGCCTCCGCTTGACCCTGATCAAGGCCCCCCTGGCCCGGGCGGAGGCTGAATCATTACTGACGCCCGGGGATGCGCGGACGACAGGCCCCATGCCGGGCGTCCGGGCGCCGGAGAGACGTCCCCTGCCTTGCAGGGCCGTGCGCCGCCTGGGGCGCATCATCTGCATCGGCGTCGTCGGATAAGATTCCGGAGCCGGCGGCGATGCGCTCGAGCGGAGCGGAGGCCATGCCCATGACAGCCAGTGACAAGAGCGACTTCCTCCCTCTGGGCATCGCCGTGCTGACCGTGTCCGACACGCGGATCGAGGCAGACGACCGCTCCGGCGGCTATCTCCGGGATGCCGCCGAGGCCGCAGGCCACCGGCTGGTCGAAAAGCTCATCGTGCGCGACGACGTCTACCAGATGAGGGCCGTATTCTCGCGCTGGATCGCCGATCCGGCGGTCCAGGTCATCCTGTCCACCGGAGGCACCGGGGTCACTGGACGGGACAGCACGCCCGAGGCGGTCCAGCCCCTCCTGGACAAGCCGATCGAGGGGTTCGGGGAGCTTTTCCGGCAGCTCTCCTATGAGGAGATCGGGGCGTCCACCGTCCAGTCGCGGTGTGTGGCCGGCGTGGTCAACGCGACCTTCGTCTTCTGTCTGCCCGGCTCTTCCGGCGCCTGCCGTACCGCCTGGACGCGGATTCTCGAGCCCCAGCTCGACCGGCGTACGCGCCCGTGCAATTTCGCACTGCTGGTCCCAAGGCTGGACGAGAGGTGAAGGCGCCCGGGCCGGGGCTCGGCCGGTCTTGTGGACAGGGCCGGCCGACCCAAAGTCCTCGCGTATGTTCCCGGGTCCCGTGCGGTGCCGTGATCGTGCCCATGCCGCGGACGGCCTCATGAGCCAGTCCGCCTGCACGCCCGATCCCTCGGCCCTGAAGACCTACGGGGATGCCCTGGCTCTCCTGAGAGAGCGGGCGGTCCCCGTGGCGGAGCGGGAACGTATTCCCCTCGCCGAGTGCCTGGGTCGGGTGCTCGCCGAGAGCGTAGTCAGCCCCATCGATGTGCCCGGCTGGGCCTACAGCGCGATGGACGGATACGCGGTGCGCTCCGCCGAGGTCGTCGAATCGGGGGCCCGGCTGCCCGTAACCCAGCGCGTCCCCGCCGGGGTCCGTCCGGGACCCCTGGACGCCGGGACCGCCGCGAGGATCTTCACCGGCGCCCCGGTCCCGTCCGGGGCGGACGCGGTGGTGCCCCAGGAGTCCTGCCGGCAGGAAGGCGGCGCAGTGGTGGTAGAGGGCCCGGTGACGCCGGGGATGAACGTCCGTCTCCCCGGGGAGGACGTTGCCCGGGGCGCGCAGGTGCTGGAGGCGGGCCTTCGCCTGCTCCCCCAGCACCTGGGCCTGGCGGCGTCGGTGGGGACGGTCGAGCTGTCGGTCTACCGCCGCCTGCGGGTCGCCCTGTTCTGCACGGGCGACGAGCTCATTCCCCCCGGGGAGGCCCTGACCGCGGGCAAGATATACAACTCCAACGCGTTCACGGCGCGAGGGCTGCTCGAGTCCCTGGGCTGCGAGGTGCTGGACCTCGGGATCGTCGCCGATGACCCCGCCGCCACCGAGGCCGCCCTGCGGCAGGGCGCGGCGGAGGCCGACCTGATCCTGGCCTCCGGCGGCGTCTCCGTGGGCGAGGAAGACCACGTCAAGCCCGCGCTGGAGCGGCTGGGGACGCTGGAGATGTGGCGCATCGCCGTGCGCCCCGGCAAGCCGCTGGCGTTCGGCCGGATAGGGGAGACCCCCTTCCTGGGCGCGCCGGGCAACCCCGTATCGCTGTTCGCGACCTTTCTGCTGTTCGTCAGACCCTTCATCCTCAGGCGCCAGGGGCGCCGCGATGTGCTCACCCGCCCCCGCCGCGCCCTGGCAGGATTCGACTGGCCGCGCCCGGACCGGCGCCGGGAGTTTCACCGGGCACGGCTCGAGCGCGACGCCGACGGCCGGGAGCGGGTCGTGGTCTATCCAAGCCGCTCATCGGGCGTCCTCAGCTCTGTGGCCTGGGCCGACGGTCTGGTGGAGATACCCGAGGGGCGGGTGATCAGTCCCGGTGACGAGGTCGACTTCCATCCCTTCTGCGAGCTGCTGTCATGATCCACATGCTCTACTTCGCAAGCCTTCGGGAACGTCTCGGCGTGGGTGCCGAGGACATCGAGCTTCCGTCCGCGTCGGCGAACGTCGCCGGCCTCCTGGAGCACCTGCGCTCCCGCGGCGGCACCTGGAGCGAGGCCCTGGCGCCGGATCGGGCCGTTCTGGTGGCAGTCAACCAGGAGATGGCCCAGGAGGGTACATCGCTAGAGGACGGCGACGAGGTCGGCCTCTTCCCCCCGGTTACCGGGGGGTGAGCCGCGACCGTTGGTCCGGTGGACCAACGC
>JASFUT010000244.1:0-5337 GCA_050050175.1 Chromatiales bacterium | reverse complement strand
CGCGAGGCCTGACGCAGCCATTTCTCGAACTGGGGCGCAGAGTAGATCCCGGCCGGAACCCGCCGGTCGTAGAAATCGTAGATCGCCGCCTCGTCCACCAGGATGCCGCGCCGGCGGGCCTTGTGCTCCAGGCCCTGTAACGCCCGGATCAGCTCCCGGTTGTGACGGAAGAAGGGGGCGCGGGTGCGGAGGTCGCCTTCAACCAGGGCGAAGCGGATGAAGATCTCCCGGGCCTCGACGGGGTTGATGGGCCCGTAGTTGACCTTGCGCCGCGGCACCAGAGTCAGGCCGTAGAGGCTCACCTTCTCATAGGCCGACACCTGGCCCCGCTTGGCCTGCCAGTGGGGCTCGGAGTAGCTGCGGTTGACCAGGTGCCCGGCCGCCGCCTCCGCCCACTCGGGCTTGATTCGTGCGACCGTGCGTCCGTAGTGCTTGGCGGTCTCCACGCGCTCGGCGGCGACGATCCACTTGGGCGCCTCTTCGAACAGACCGGAGCCCGGCCAGATCCAGAAGCGGCTGCCGCGCGCACCCAGGTATTCCTTGGTGTCCGTGCGAAAGCCGATGTTGCCGAGCAGCCCCGTGAGCAGGGAGCGGTGAACCTCCTCGTAGCTGCCCTCCTTCGCGTTGTCGCAGAATCCCATCTCGTGGGTCTGGGCCCTGAGCTGATGATGGACGTCGTGCCACTCCTCCACCCGGCTCCAGTTGAGGAACTGGTCCCGGCACATGCGCTGGAACTTCCGCCGGGTGAGATGGCGACGCTGCACCTCCAGGTAGTCCCAGAGATTGAGCAGGCCGAGGAAATCCGAGTGCTCGTGGCGGAACAGGGCATGGGCCTCGTCCGCGGCCTGCTGCTTGTCCAGGGGACGCTCACGGGGGTCCTGAATGCTGAGCGCCGCGGCGATGACCAGCACCTCACGCAGGCAGTTGCGGTGCGCCGACTCCCAGAGCATGCGCCCGATGCGCGGGTCGACGGGCAGCCGGGCAAGCTGCCGCCCCAGGTGAGTGACCCGCCCGTCGGCCCCGACCGCGCCCAGCTCCTGGAGCAGGCGGTAGCCGTCGCGCACCAGACGCCGGTCCGGCGGGTCGACGAAGGGAAAGGCCTCGATCTCACCGAAGCCCAGCACCTTCATCTGCAGGATCACCGAGGCCAGGTTGGTGCGCAGGATCTCCGGCTCGGTAAAGGCCTGGCGGGCCTCGAAGTCTTCCTCGGTGTAGAGCCGCACGCAAACGCCCGCCGCCAGCCGGCCACACCGGCCCTTGCGTTGATCCGCCGAGGCCCGGGAGACGGGCTCCACGGGGAGTCGCTGAACCTTGCTGCGATGGCTGTAGCGGCTGATCCGGGCGTAGCCCGTGTCGACCACGTAGCGGATGCCGGGCACGGTGAGCGAGGTCTCGGCGACGTTGGTGGCCAGCACGATGCGCCGCCCTGCGTGGGGCTTGAACACCCGCGCCTGGTCCTGGGCGCTCAGCCGCGCGAACAGCGGCAGGACCTCGGCGTGGCCCAGCCGGTGCTTGCGAAGGTGCTCGGCGGTCTCCCGGATCTCGCGCTCGCCGGAGAGGAACACCAGGACGTCTCCCGGCCCTTCGCGGCCCAGCTCGTCCACCGCATCGACGATGGCCTGCTGCATGGGCTCGTCGCGCTCGCCGGCCCCCGGGCTCTCGGGCGCGCGATAGCGGATCTCCACCGGGTAGGTGCGCCCGGAGACGTTGATCACCGGGGCGCCCCGGAAGTGCCGCGCGAAGCTATCGGGGTCGATGGTGGCCGAGGTGATGATCACCTTGAGGTCGGGCCGGCGGGGCAGCAGCTCCCGCAGGTAGCCGAGCAGGAAGTCGATGTTGAGGCTGCGCTCGTGGGCCTCGTCGATGATCAGGGTGTCGTACTCTTCGAGCCGGCGGTCCTGCTGGATCTCGGCGAGCAGGATGCCGTCGGTCATGAGCTTGATGGATGTCTCGGGACGGACGTGATCCTTGAAGCGGACCTTGTAGCCCACGGTCGTGCCGGTCTCCCTCCCCAGCTCCTGGGAGATGCGCGAGCACAGGCTGCGGGCGGCGATGCGCCGGGGCTGGGTGTGGCCGATGCGGCCGTGGATGCCCCGCCCCAGCGCCAGGCAGATCTTCGGCAGCTGGGTGGACTTGCCCGAGCCGGTCTCGCCGCAGAGCACGATGACCTGATGGCGCGCGATCAGCTGCCCGATCTCCTCCCTGCAGCCGCTGATCGGCAGCTCCGGCGGGAAGTCGGGGCTCGGGACCTGCTCCCGGCGGCGCTCCACGACCGTGCGGGAGGTGCGGATCTGGTCCCGCAGCCCGGCCAGCGCCCGGTCGACGGGCTTGCCCTCGCTCAGGCGCCGCCTGAGTCCGGACAGGCGCCTGGACAGCCGGGACCTGTCGGCGCTGAGACAGTCGTCGAGGTCGGAGATCGGCGGGAATTCTGGGATCACGGACGCCCGTTGGCGGCAAAAGCCCGTATTCTACCGTATCTGATCGAACCATCCTGACGGCGGTCACCCCGGCAGCGGAAGCCGTTTCCGACAGGGCGGCGATCCCCTGATCGCCCGCCGACCCGGCCGACCTCGGACACCCGGGCGAGACGCGGCGGCCGGACGACGCGGCCCTCGGGCCCGCGCGGGACGTATTGCGCGGCCATCCGCGCGGACCCCCGGCGGGACACCCGCTGTCCGGATGGCAGCGCCGGCTCACATCCGTGCCGTCACCTCGAGCCACAGCGTCCGCCCGGGCTCGTTGACCTGCACCTGCGTGGCATCGAACGCGTTGGCTTTGTTCAGATGCTGCGCGTAGGCCCGGTCGAACAGGTTGTCGACCCCGACCCGCAGGTCGGCATGGCGTCCGAGCCGCACCTCCCCGTAGAGGTCCACCACGCCCCAGCCGGGCGTCTTGCGCACATCCAGTCCGCTCGCCTCGTCGATCCGGGTCTGGCGGGCGGCTGCCCGGGCGCGCGCGCCCAGGCTCCAGCGGGTGCGGGCGTACTCCACGCCGAGATAGCCTTCCAGCGGCGGTATCTGCGCAATGGGCCGGTCGTCGGTGGTGTTCTGGGCATGGACATAGCCCAGCCCCAGACGCCCGCTCCAATGGGTCCCCAGCTCCAGACCCGCCTCCAGCTCGGCCCCGTACAGGTGGGCGTCCACGTTCCTGTAGACGATGGTGCTTCCGCCGAGATCCGGAATCTCGGCCATGTCGCGGAGAATAAAATCGTCCACCCGATCGTAGTAGGCCGAAACGGCGAGATCCCAGGCACCGTCTCCGGCGCTCAGGCCCACCTCCACCTGGTGGTGCTTCTCCGGGTCGATCGCGGGATTGCCCACCCAGCCGGGCATGCGGTCCTCGCCCATCCCCATGGCGTTCGAGGCGATGAACCGCTCGGTTGCGTCCGCCGTGCGCACGCTCCGGCTCAGGCTGACGTAGACGAGGCCCGGCCAGGCGGCGGGCCTGTGCTCCCAGCGCAGCAGACCACCCCAGTTGTGCTCGGTGCGATCGAGGGACCGTACCCCGTAGGCGGCGCGGTAGAGCTGCTTCGGGCTCAGGGGGTCCATGGTCATGGGCATGCCGCCGCCGTCCATCGGCATCGCCCCGCCCTCCGGGGGCGGCATCCCCGGCTCCATCGCCATGCCTGCCGCCTCCAAGGGGGTGGCGCCGGACTTCATGGGCATGTCGGCGGAGCCCATGGGCATGTCGGCGTCCATGCCCGCCATCGCCACCGCCGGGGGATCGAGGTAGGCCTTCGAGGCATCGGCACGAACTCGATCGTAGCGCAGGCCCCAGACCAGCCGGTCGCGCCCGCCGAGCTCGACTGCCAGCTCCGTGAACACGCCGGTCTGGCGTATATCGGTGTCCGGCCAGAGCACGGACTGCAGGCTGCCGTCGGCGTCGTTGACGCGGACCGCGTCGCGCTGGTTGCGCTGATGGTCCACGCCGACTTTCCAGTATGCGGTCCAGGGGGTGACCAGATCCGCGATCACCCGGCCGCCCGCGGTGTCAGACGAGGACGGGGCGCGCATGAGCATCGCGGGATTGCGTGGCTCGCGAAGGCTGTAGTTGTCCATCACATGGTCCACCTCCGAGCGGTAGAGCTCGGCGGTGACCCCGCCGAGGGGCCCCTCGAAGGCCCGCTCGAGCCTCAGCCTGTAGGTGTCGCTGTCGCTGTCGGGCGAGTCCATCCCGGCACCGGCGAAGAGCACGTCCCGGCTGCGGCTGGCCTCCAGCTCCAGCTCCACCCGGGTATCCGCGTCCGGCGTCAGTCCGAGGATCAGCGTGCCGCTGCGCTGCTCGTAGGCGGAGCGGACCTCCTCGCCGTTGCCGTCCTCGTAGCTGTCCACGTCGGCGTACTGGCCAATGAACCGCACATAGCCCTGCGCCGCGCCCATGGCCAGGTCCGCGTAGGCTGCCGGCCCCCGGCCGTTCGTGCGCAGTCCGAGCCCCGCCCGCACGCGCGGGCCCTCTCCCTCCTGGAACCGCTCGGTGCGGCGCTCGAGGAGCAGGGTGCCGCCGGAGCCGCCGCCGCCGTAGAGGACCGTCTGGGCGCCCTTGATCAGCGTGACCCGATCGTAGGTCTCCAACGGCGCGTAGGCCGTCGCCGGGTCCATGCGATTCGGGCAGCCCCCGTGGACGTAGGCGCCGTCGAGGAGCACGTTGACCCGCCCCTGTCCCTGGCCCCTCACCACCGGGTCCACCCCGTGACCGCCCATGCGTACCCCGGACACGCCCGGGATGTCCCGGAGCCGGTCGCCCGTGGGCCGGACCGCCGGAATCTCCTCCGGATCGATCAGGACCGCGTCGGGCACCATCGGCAGCGTCGATTCAGCTTCGACCCGAATTTCCCGCAACTGCTCCACCGCCTGTGCCGCGAAGGGCGCGGCAGCGGCCAGGCAGACGAGCACCTGGAGCTTCTTCATCTCTGTTGTCCCTCCCCGAAGAAAGCGGGGAAGGGTGCGCGGCCGGGCTGCGGCTCACAACCGGTTGCACGGGATATCCGCTCGGCGGGCGCCGCTGCGGGAGAAAACTGCGGGATATGACGCACCCGCTGCGCGCGCTGCCGCAGCGCGAGGGTCAGCGATCGCCCAGACGGCCACCGGCCCGGAGCTCGCCGGGACAGAAGCCCTGGCCCACCGCCCGTCCGTACCAGTGCTCCGCCTCGGCCGGGTCCAGGGGGACTCCGAAGCCCAGCTCGTACATCAGCCCCAGCTCGTACTGGGCCTCCGGGACGCCCTGGCGCGCCGCCTTGAGGTACCAGAACGCTGCCCGCCCGTCGTCCGCGGAGACCCCCTGCCCGGTCCGGAAGGCGTACCCGAGGTAGAGCTGGGCGCGGGCGTCACCGCCCTCCGC
>JASFUT010000243.1:0-5351 GCA_050050175.1 Chromatiales bacterium | reverse complement strand
ATCATCCTCGTGGACGGCGGCGGCGGGGTCTTCGAGGCGTGGGGGGGACGCATCATGCCAACCAGCTTCCTGGTCGACGCCGGGGGACGGCTGCGCTATCGGGCGCTGGGGGAGGTCGAGTGGGACGGCGCCGAGGCGCTGGGCTCAATCGAGGCGCTGATGCCCGACCGGTCGGAGGATGAGATGAAGGCACCCGAAACACTCACCGCCGGCGGGACCGACGCGGCCCCGTAGCCCCGCGGGCACGGGCGGACCATCCGCTTCGATCCGCTCCCGCGGCAGGCCCCCACGGGCAACGTGCAGGCCGACGGCGCGGCCCGGGCCGTATCGGACCTCGCACAGCCCGGCACGACCCTGGCAGGTCGAGACGGCGCGGCTCGATTCCTCTCCCGCCTACGCCCGATGGTGCAGGGCAGCCCGTATTTCCTGTCTAGCGCCCGCGCTCCTCATCGCGTCTGCGCATCGATCCAGACAGGGTGCGCCCCAAGCGCCCCGCCCCCTGCCCCGAGCCTGGGCGTTCACGCAGGCTCCGGGCAACGAATGCAGGATTGCTGGACAAAAAAAAGCGGCATCCCTGCCGCTCATGTTCGGTGGAGAACCCCCCGGAAGCCGGGGGGCCTCACGCGCTCCCTTACTTCTGCCTGTGGCAGAGGCCGCAACCGACGGGCGTACCCTTGGGGATGATCGCCGTGGGGTTACCCGCGGCGCAACCCGGGAGGCTGCCCTTGTTGTCCTTGCAGCGGACGGTCCGGTCCTCGGCGGTGCGCGAGAGCACCGTGCCCCTCAGGTCGGGTCCGTGGCAGGACTCGCAGCCGGGCCCCTGGTTGCGGTAGCTGCGGTGCTGCAGGTTCCAGCGGTCGTCCGGCAGGAAGGCCGGGTTGCTGAACTGCAGGTCCGAGACCGCATGCATGCCGTGCGGGCCGTTGTTGCCCAGGGGCAGCGACTCGTCGGTCGGCTCGTGGCAGACCTGGCACTCGGCGATGTAGCCCTGGTGACCCTGCAGCTGCTCCGCCATGGTGTTGTCGTTGGCGGTGGGGTTGGTACTGGGCCACTCCGCGTGGGTGCTGCCGTGGCAGGACTGGCAGAACAGGCCGCCGTGGCCGGTGCTCACCCGGTACAGCTTGGGGTTGCCGTCCGCCGCGCCGCCCTCGGCCACCACATTCTCGGCGAAGGCCTTGTTCGTGGGCACGATGGGCGTGGCCTTGGGGTCGTCCGTGCGGTAGGCCGCCAGCAGCCGGATGTCGTCGGCGTTGCCCAGGGTGTCGAACGGGTTCACGAGCACATTGGGATCACCCGCCAGGTTGTCCGTGGCGTAGCCGGTGTGGCAGGAGCCGCAGCCCGGCTCGTTGGCCCAGGGCACGCGGGGCGTAGCCGGGTTGTCGTAGAAGTCCCCGGCCAGCTCGAAGGTTCCCGGGCTGCTCGGCGAGACGGTGCGGGTAAAGTCGTCGCCCACGTCCTGCATCTGGCCGTGGCAGTCCTGGCACACCAGCCCGCCCTTGGCCATGGCACCTCTCATGCACTGGGTGCGCTTGCCCGGGTGGCAGAGGTAGCAGCTCTCCTCCAGGATGGTCTGGGTGGTGGTGGGGCTCCGCCGCTCACCCTGGGCATTGATCGCCGGCGGCATGCTCGGGATCAGCAGGTTGTTGGCGTCGTAACCCGGATCACCCGGCGACAGTCCGCTCGCGTCCACGGTGCCGTGGTGGCTGTGCATGACGTTGGACATGGACTTGTGCTTGACCTGATCGCGGCCGTTGGCGACGGACGGCGAAGAAATAATGCCACCAGGCACGTCGCTGTTCACGAAGTCCGCCGCGAAGTCGTTCTCCGGCCCCAGAGGGCCCAGCTGGGCCAGGTCCAGCGCAGGCGTGTAGTGGCACCGCTGGCACACCACCGGCTCCGCCGCCTGCCCCGTTACGGGGTCGATGGCGCTTTCGAGCGTGGTGCCGTGCTTCTGGTCGTGCAGCCGCAGCAGGTTCAGGTCGCTGGCCCACTCGATGCTGACCTCGTTGGGCACGTCGCCGTGGGCCGGGTCATCGATCGAAGCGGTCACGGTGCCCAGGCTCGCCGTGGCGACTCCGGTGCCCCCGTCCGCAGGGGCCCCATGGCAGAACTGGCACTCGGCCTCGCCCGAGATGGGCACCACCGTATCCAGGCTCGCAATGGGCGTGCCGGCCATGTGCGCCTCGACCTGCATCAGCGGATAGGGGTTCTCCCGTCCGAAGTCGTCGAAGGCCGCGATGGGCACGCCTGCCGCCTCGAACCAGTTCACGCCGTCGGCGATGTAGCCGAAGGGGAAGCCGGTGAAGAACGGGAAGCTGTTGAAGTGCTCCTGGAACTGCTGGGGCACGTTGGCCACGTAGGGATTGCTCAGGCCCGGCATCGCCTGCTGGGTGGCGTGCAACTCGCCGTCTTCAAGATAGAACCGTTCCACATCCGGGACAGGCAGGCCAATGTCCACGTTGGCGTCGGGATTGTTCGGGTCGTAGAACAGTTCCAGGATGTTGTCCGGATAGAAGGGATCGTAGGCGCCGAAGGCGATGTCCCAGAAATTGGTCTTGAAGACGTTGCCGTTGACCACCGAGGACAGGGCCAGCCCGCCGGCGACCTTGCCGATGGCCGGGTCGTCCGGATTGGAGGCGGCGGAGTAGTAGAGCTCCACCTCGCCTTCGCCCATCACCCGCGGCAGACCGCTGACGCCGCGCTCCACGACCTGGGCGTGCAGCACGTTGAAGGGCGGCAGGATGCTGGAGATGCGGGTGTCGAGGTCACCGCAGTGCATGCCCAGGTCGTTGATCGCGACCAGGGTGTAGCTCGAGTTGCTGACGTCCGGCTGCTCGGAGACCGGAGTGCCCGGCGTGCCGTTGTCGCTGGTGGAGTTGATCGACACCTCGTTGGCGCCCGCCACACCGATGCTCACGGTGGCGATGTTGGACGCGCCTCCGGCGTCGTTGGCGGTGTAGTCGAAGCTGTCGGAACCGGTGAAACCGACAGGGGGATCGTAGGTGAACCCGCCGTTAGACTCCAGAGTCAAGGTCCCGCCCTGCGCGGTGAATCCCACACTGCCGCCGTTAGTCACGTCCTGGACGGCGGTCATGGGGTCGCCGTCGGGGTCGTTGTCGTTCTCGAGCACACCGGGCGCGGCAACGACGAGCTGCGTGTCCTCGGTCGTGTTGTACTCGTCGTTCTGCGCCACCGGGCGGCTGTTGGTGCCTCCACCCACGTTGACCGTGCGGGTGGCCGAGCACGTCCTGGCCTTCCTGTTGTCGCTGTCCGTGGCCGACATGGTGGTGGTGAAGGTGCCGGTGTTGGCGTAGCTGACGTTGTACTGCTGCGTCTGGTCGCCGCTGTTCTGGAGCTCCTCGTTGGCTGCGGATGGCGAGCCGCCCTGGAAGGTCCAGGTAACGCTGTAGGGTGCGGTACCGCCGCTCACCACGCCCCGGAAGTTGACAGAGCCTCCGGCGGTTACCGAGACCGGATCGTTCTGCGGCGAGCTGATGGTGCAGGTGGGTCCTCCACCTCCGCTTCCGCCACCGCCACCGGGCTGAGCGATTACATGGTTTGCGCCGAATACGGCGGCGCCGGTACAGGCGGCCACCGCAAGGATCCGGCGCACGGATCGACTGAATATTTTCAATAGCATGCGAGCGACTCTCCGAGTATGCAGGTCTGATTGGTTTGCTTACGCCGCGGCGGCAAAGTACCGACCGCCCCGGGGGAAGACCCCGGACGAAACAGCCCGAGGAATGCTCTCCCTCCGAAACAATGCACCGCTTCATGGTGAGCAAGTACCGCGCCAGCCGAGCCATAACGGGCGAACGGCCTGTATCGCATGGTGTTTTTGTCTTCTCCGACCCCTGTCAGTGCCGACCGATGACAGGACTGGCAGACAGATATGTCATCCCGTGTGACACACTTGTCCGCCCGTGCCCGGTTCGACCTGCGTACCGGCGATCGGCAGGGGACGGGAAACAGAGCTGGACCCCGGTGGTTGGACAGAGAACGGCGCCCGACAAGTGGATTCTTCTGCGATAGCGTTCTCTTGAGATGAGGAGCAGAAGATGACTCGAAGAAAGCGACGCAATCACTCATCGGCGTTCAAGGCGAAGGTGGCGCTGGCAGCGCTGCACGGCGAGCGCACACTGGCAGAGCTGGCCGATCAGTTCGACGTTCACCCCAATCAGATTCAGGCTTGGAAGAAGCGCCTGATCGAAGGCGCTGAGGGCGTGTTCGGAGGCAACGCGGTCGAGGCTCAGCACAACGAAAAGGAGGTAGACGAGCGCCGAACGCCCGCGATCGGCAAATTCCCCCGGGGATCAGGGGCGCGCCGAGCCGGGAAGACCGGGGCGCTGTCGAGATGGCGTGGGACCTGCCGAACGAGAGGCCGCCGGGTCCGTGCCCCGAGCTGGTCAAGGGACCCCGGCGCCCGGATCCTGTATCACCCCCGCGGCTCGGACAAGGCCGCGTCTATCTCACCAGGATCGCCAGCGGAAGGAACTCGCGGACGCGGTTGCGCAGAATCTCCGTGGTGTGCCGGACCAGGGGCTCGAGGGGGGCCGACTGGTCGGTGAGGATACGGCCCTCCGCCACCTCCACGGGCCGGCTCCGGGCAATCGCTTCGGAGAGGCGACCGGCTTCCTGGGGATTACCCCGCCGCAGGGGCGGGCTCCGCCGGTTGTCCGTGGCCGCGATGAAGATGTTGCGAGTGGGATAGTCGTCGGGCTCCCAGGGATCGGGATAGGTGTGAACGGTGCCGAACACGGAGCGCGCGGTGCTCACGACCGCCTCGAGCGCTGCGCGCTGCTCCGGGTCCAGGTGGCTGCCGACGAAGTTCAGGATCACCGCTCCGCCCGGGTTGAGATGCCGGTCGTACAGATCGAAGGCCTCGCGCGTGTAGAGCTGCCAGGGCGGACTGCCGCCGGCGAAGGCATCGACGATGATGAGGTCCCAGGTCCGGTCGGTACGCTGCAGGTAACGCCGCCCGTCGTCGATGACCGCTCCGCCCTCGTAGTCGAAGTACTCCCGGGCCAGCTCGTGGATCTTGGCGTCGATCTCCACGACGTCCACCCGCATGCCCTCGTCGCTGAGACGGCGGGCCACCACCCCCGGGCCCAGCCCCAGGATGAGCACGCTCGACGGGCCGTCCGCATAGAGCCGGCCCAGCCCGATCAGGCCGTCGGAGAACCGGTAGGCGGACTTGCGGGTCCGAAGGTCTATCCCGCCCTGGTCGAATCCGTTGACGATCATGTACCGTCGGCTCCCGTGGCGCTCCACCACGCGGATCTCGCCGTAGGGGGAGCTCCGGGTGTCCACCAGCTCGAACCCCCTGCGCTCGGCGTCCCGGAGCGCGTCGC
>JASFUT010000242.1:0-5354 GCA_050050175.1 Chromatiales bacterium | reverse complement strand
CTGGTCTACCTCACCCCGGGCGAGAAGTACAAGGCCATCATCGACGACATCCAGGATTGCGTGCGGCGCGGCCAGCCCGTGCTGGTGGGCACCGCGTCCATCGAGGTCTCGGAGCTGATCTCCGATCTGCTGAGCAAGGGGAAGATTCACCACGAAGTGCTCAATGCCAAGCAGCATGAGCGCGAGGCGGGCATCGTCGCCCAGGCCGGAAAGCCCGGCGCCGTCACCATCGCCACCAACATGGCCGGCCGCGGGACTGACATCGTGCTCGGAGGCAACCTGGACGCCGAGCTGGGCGAGCTCGCCGACGACAGCGACCCCGGGCAGGTCGAGCAGGTGCGCGAGCAGTGGAAGGCGCGCCACAAGCAGGTCGTCGACGCGGGCGGGCTCCACGTGGTGGGCACCGAGCGGCACGAGTCGCGCCGCATAGACAACCAGCTGCGCGGCCGCTCCGGCCGCCAGGGGGACCCGGGCTCCACCCGCTTCTATCTGTCCCTCGAAGACAACCTGATGCGCATCTTCGCCTCGGATCGGGTGTCGACGATCATGCAGAAGCTCGGCATGAAGGAAGGCGAGGCGATCGAGCATCCCTGGGTCACCAAGGCGATCGAGAACGCGCAGCGCAAGGTCGAGGGCCGCAACTTCGACATCCGCAAGCAGCTGCTCGACTATGACGACGTGGCGAACGACCAGCGCAAGGTTGTCTACCAGCAGCGCAACGAGCTGATGGACGTCGATGACATCTCCGACAGCATCAAGGCGCTGCGCGGCGACGTGGTCAACGGGGTGATCGACGGCTATATCCCGCCGCGCAGCCTGGAGGAGCAGTGGGACATCCCGGGCCTGACCAAGGTGCTGGAGGAGGATTTCGGGGCCCGGCTGCCGATCCGGAAATGGCTCGACGAGGACGACTCCCTGCACGAGGAGACCCTGCGCGAGCGCATCCTCGAAGAGCTGGAGCGCGCCTACGCGGACAAGGAGGCCAAGGTCGGTCCGGAGGTCATGCGCCATTACGAGAAGGCGATCATGCTTCAGGTGCTGGACACCCACTGGAAGGAGCACCTCGCGGCAATGGATTATCTGCGGCAGGGCATTCACCTGCGGGGCTATGCTCAGAAGAACCCGAAGCAGGAGTACAAGCGCGAGGCCTTCGAGATGTTCTCCGCCATGCTCGACGGCATCAAGCGCGAGGTGGTGAGCATCCTCTCCAAGGTGCAGGTGCGCGAGGAGGCTCCGCCCCTGGAGCGCGAGGCGCCGGCCGAGCAGGACTTCGAGTTCAGGCACGAGGCCTTCTCCGGGCTCGAGCAGGAGCAGGCGGCCGCCGCGGCCGGCGGCGGGGCCGCCGCTGCACCCGGGCCCCGGGCCTCCTCCGGCGGCGGGGAGCGGCCCGCGCCGTTCGTGCGCTCCGAGCGCAAGATCGGGCGCAACGAGCCCTGCCCCTGCGGTTCGGGCAAGAAGTACAAGCACTGTCACGGCCGGCTGGAGTAGCCCCGGTTGGGCCAAAGGCTGGAGTTTCTGCCCGTAGCGGGGGTTCGCCTGGGCGTGGCCGCCGCGGGCATCAAGCACAAGGAACGCGACGACCTGGTCGCCGTGGAGCTCGGGCCGGGGTCCACCTGCGCCGGCGTGCTCACCCGCAACGCCTTCTGTGCCGCGCCCGTGACCCTTGCCCGCGAGCACCTCGCGGCGGGCGGCGTGCGCTATCTGCTGATCAACTCCGGAAACGCCAACGCCGGTACCGGGGCGGCGGGCCTGCGCGACGCCCGCGAGACCTGTCGCGCCCTGGCCGCGGCCGCCGGCTGCTCCCCCCAACAGGTTCTCCCCTTCTCCACCGGGGTGATCGGCGAGCCTCTGCCCGCCGACAGGATCGTCTCGGCGCTGCCCCGTCTGCTCGGCGGTATGGACGAGGGCAACTGGCCGGCCGCGGCCCGCGCGATCATGACCACCGACACGGTCCCGAAGCTGGTGTCGCGCCGCTTCGAGCTGGAAGGCGAGCCAGTGACCGTGACCGGCATGGCGAAGGGATCGGGCATGATCTGCCCCGACATGGCGACCATGCTCGCTTACCTGGCCACGGATGCCCGCGTGGGGCGCGAGGCACTTCAGGCCTGCCTGGAGCGCGCGGTCGCCCCGTCGTTCAACGCCATCACCGTCGACGGCGACACCTCCACCAACGACGCCTGCATGCTCATCGCCTCCGGACGCGGCACCGCCCCCCCGGTGGTGGGCGACGCGGGCGCGGCGTTCGAGCTGCTGACCGAGGCGGTCACCGAGGTGTGCATGGAGCTGGCCCGGCGCATCGTGCGCGACGGCGAAGGGGCGACCAAGCTGGTGAAGATCGCGGTCGAAGAGGCGGAGAGCACGGAGGAGGCCCGCCGCGTGGCCTACACCATTGCCCACTCGCCGCTGGTGAAGACGGCGCTGTTCGCCTCGGACCCCAACTGGGGGCGGATCCTCGCCGCCGTGGGGCGTGCCGGAGTGCGGGGTCTGGACATCGAGCGGGTGAGCATCTGGCTCGGCGCAGCGTGTATCGTTCGCGCGGGAGCCCGGGCCGAGGACTACACGGAGGCTGCCGGCCAGGCCGTTATGCGCGAGGCGGAGATCCCGATCCGCGTCGCCCTGGGTCGCGGCGGCGCGTCCGCCCGGATCCTGACCTGCGACCTGTCCTACGAATACGTCCGCATCAATGCCGAGTACCGCACCTGAAACGCCCGCGGCGCCGGTGCATGTCGCGGTCGCGGCGATCCGCGACGCCCGGGGGCGGGTGCTCCTCTGCCGCCGTCCCGACCACGCGCACCTGGGCGGCCTCTGGGAGTTCCCGGGCGGGAAGATCGAGGCCGGAGAGACCCTGGAACAGGCGCTGGCCCGGGAGATCCGCGAGGAGGTGGGGCTGGAGGTGGCCGTCCACCGCCCCCTTATGCGCGTGCCGCACCGCTACCCGGACAAGTCCGTCCTCCTGGACGTTCATCTGGTGACGGGGTTCGCGGGTGAAGCCCACGGCCGCGAGGGCCAGCCCGTGGCCTGGGTTCCGCCATGCGACATCCATCGCTACGCGCTGCCGGACGCGGACCGGCCCATCGTGACCGCCCTGCGCCTTCCGGCCCGCTATCTGATCACCCCGGAGCTCGACGGCGATCCCTCCCCGCTGGCGGCGGCGCTGTCCGCGGCGACCGGGGGCGTCGAGCTGGTGCAGCTGCGTGCGCCGTCCCTCGGGGCGGATGCGTTTCGAGCCCTCGCAAAGGACGCGGTCCGAGTATGCCGGAAGGCCGGTGCGAGACTGCTGCTCAACGCCGATCCGGCGTTGGTCGATGCGGTCGGTGCCGACGGCGTGCACCTGAACGGGCGGCGGCTCGCGTCCACCGGCCGCCGGCCCCTCCCGGCGGACCGGCTGGTGGCCGCGTCCTGTCACGGCGCTGCGGATCTGCGCCGCGCGGAGGGCATCGGCGCGGACTTCGCGGTACTCTCCCCCGTCCTGCCCACCGCGAGCCACCCCGGTGCCACCACCCTGGGCTGGGAGGGCTTCGCCGAGCTGGCGGACGCGGCCCGTATCCCCGTCTATGCTCTGGGAGGCATGCACCCGGGGCTGATGGACCGGGCCTGGGGCTGCGGCGCCCAGGGGATCGCAGGCATCCGCGGTCTGTGGCCCGCCGCCGGCTGAGGGAGGACGGGCCCCTCACCCCGCCGATCTGGTCGGCCCAGACATTCTTTCGGCGCGCAGCCTGGTCGGCGCGACCCTCCTGCGTCCGGCGGGATATGGCACCCCCGCTCAGCGAGCGCTCTACAGGGGCCGCGAAGCCGGCGATCGGGCGCCCGTTCGGCGCCTGAAGGGCACCTCCCATACGACTGCCCCCGGCAACGATCCGCCCGGCCGATCGCCGCCTCTTCGGAGCGGCTGCCAGCCGCGAAAGGCCCTTCGGGCGACCGTTCGCGCTCAGCGAGCGCTCTTACAGACTGGTCGGGGCACGGCGTTTTGCCGTCGCCGTGTGCCGCTGAGCGGGCGGCCGGGTATCTGTCCCTCGGAAAGCTCGCCTACGTCGATCAAGCTCACCCCGTCTACCGTCTACGCTCTGTCGCCCACCTTCGCTGCGCCGCCTGACGTCCTACGATCGGTCGGGATCATCGGGTCCGACGAACGGGGTCGCCGCGTCTTCGGGATCCTGCTCCGGAATCCTGCGTCCCCCGTCGATCCATTCTCCCAGATCGATCAGCCGGCAGCGCTCGCTGCAGAACGGCCGCCATCGGGCCTCGACGGTCCACACCACCATCCGCCCGCAGGTGGGGCAGGGCGTCTCCAGGGGGGCAGGCGCCATCGGTCACCTCATATGATGCAGCAGGTCAGATTGAACGGCACATCGCGGTCCGTCGGAGAAGCGCGTTCCCAGCCCTGGGGCTGCATGAAGCGCACGCTGAATCGGTGCTTGCCGCCGCTGATCTCGGCGAACAGCTCCAGGTCAGACGGGACCGCGACCCGCACCAGGTGGACCGGTGCCTGGGCGTCCAGGCTCATCTGGAAGAAGCCTTCCAAGGCCGTTCGCTGGACGCTGTGGCCGCTTCCGCGGACTATCTGCAGGAGGAGCTCGACGGCCTGTGCCAAAGGATCTAGCTCGCGCATCCACTCCTGCAGGTCCGTCAGGCGGCGATCGTGGGGACGCTCCAGCCAGTAGTGGTACTGGGGCAGATCGAAGGCGCAGCTCCCCCCGGGGATGGGGCTGCGCTGGTGCACGGTCTTGAGAAAGTCGTTTCTGCGCAGACTCTGGGCCAGATGCCCCGTGTGCCCGTGGAGGATCTCGCGGGTCGCGGTGAGCTGGTGGACGATGTGATCAAGGCGCTCCAGGTCCACGCCAGGGCTGCGCCGCAGGCGGGCCAGGGTTCCCAGCTGGCGCTCCAGCTCCTTCAACAGCTCCGAGCGCAGGTCGGTGCGCCCGACGATGCTCACCACGTCCAGGATGCCGGCGACCGCGACTCGGCTGCTGGACGGATGGGGCTGCGGCAGGTGGACCTCGATCTGCTGGAACAGGTGCTCCAGCCGGAGGAGGGTCCGGATCTTCTCGGTCAGCGGGTGCTCGTAGGTGATCTGTTCGGCCACGAATGGGTTTCAGTCCTGGAGATCGAAAGACACTGGTATCAACATACTCGGGCGTCCGGCTCTGCGCCTTGAACCGAAGTCCCCTCAGGCTCCGGCGGCCCTGTCCGACCCAGCGTAGCGCTCATGCAGCCGCCGCACCAGGCGTTCCAGGCGGGCCGGGTCGCCGCTGTTGTCGATTACGTCGTCCGCCGCCGCCAGGCGCTCGGCGCGGCTGCATTGGGCCCTCATTATGGCGCGGATCTGGTCCGGTTCGACACCGTCGCGCTCGCAG
>JASFUT010000241.1:0-5358 GCA_050050175.1 Chromatiales bacterium | reverse complement strand
CGAATCAGGCGCTCGGTAAGGCCGCATGCGCCGAGAGGGCTCGCCTCCACAGGCCCGGCCGCTCCGACCCGCTTTAGGAGGCCAGCTCCCTGGCCGAATTGGGCGTTCGGTAAGGCGGCATTCGCCGAGAGGGCTCGCCGCCCACAGGGCCGACGGCTCCGGCCGGGGGCAGCGGGCCAGCCCCTGCCCGAGCTCACTCCGAGAAATAAAGCGTCTGGGTGAAGGTGCCGTCGCCGTTGTCGACCGAGCGCATCTCCCCCGAGGCCCCGGCGTAGGCGCCCGTGCCGCCCACGATGGGGATCATCGAGACCCCCTCGTCGAACTCGCGGCCGCCCACCTGGATGGTGCCGTCCTCCATCGTCAGCGTCCACTGGCACTGATAGCTGTGGCCGATGCGGGTGCGCACGCAGAAGCCGCTGTTGTTGCCGATGGGCTCGCCCGCGGCGTCGAGCAGGGGCTGGTCGAAGGTCAGCAGGTCGCCCACCGAGTCGCCGGGCGCGCCGAGGTCGGTGACCACGGCGGGGCCGGTGCGGGCGTCGGCGATGGTGGTCAGGCTTCGTCCGCCGGGCTGGGCGTTGCCATCGGCGGCCAGGGCGCCCGACAGCAGACCGATGCCGAGCAGCGCCAGCGGCTTCGAGGCCGGATGTCGCGGGGCACCCTCGAGCCTGGATGGTCCCGGACATCCATCCGCCCTCCCGGACCCGGCCTCAGGGGTCGTTCTGCAGAATCGCGTCCACATGGTCACACCAATCGGCGGAATGGATACCCGGAACGGCGGCGTCTCCCCGAATTCCCATCCGGAACTCGACGACCGACTTCCACTCGTCGCTTCCGAGATCCGGCCCATGTCCGTGGGCATCTCCCGTCGGAAACCGGGCCTCGACCATTCGCAGCCATTCTTCGGAGCAGGGCTGGGGGCGCGTCGCATGGCCGGCCGGGGAGCCGCAGCCGCCGAGCAGTGCCGCCGCAAGGAGCCAAAGCGGGCGAATCGGTGGCGGCAGTGCAGATGCCCGTCGGCCCAAATCTCTCGATCCGGGCACGCGATGGGCGCTGGGCGCGGGTCTCACGGCTCCGCCCCCAGCGCCAGCCGGACCTCGATCACCCCCTCGTCCGGACGCGGAGTGGGCCGGAAGCCGTGCTTCTCGGCGAGCGCCAGCATCCGGCGGTTCTCGGGCAGCACCTGGCCGACCATCCGCTGCGTCCCGCGGGCCCGGCAGTACGCAATCAGCTTGCGCAGCAGGACCGAGCCGAGGCCCTTGCCCTTCAGATCGGAGCACACCACGATCGCGAACTCGGCGGTGAGGTTGTCCGGATCGGTGCAGACCCGGGCGACGCCGAGCGTCTCCGGTTGCCCGTGCTCCTCGGTACGGGTGGCGATGAAGGCCATCTCCCGCTCGTAGTCGATCTGGGTGAAGCGCGCCAGCTCCGAGTGCGCGGGCTCGCGCAGCACGCCGAAGAATCGGAACCGGGCGTCCTCGGGGCTGAGCCGGGTAAACAGGACCCGGTGCGCGGGCTCGTCCTCCGGCCGGATGGGCCGCAGCAGCAGCGGCCCGCCGCCGAAGACGATCTCCTCCTCCAGGTCCCGCGGGTAGGGGCGGATCGCCAGCCGCTGGGAGCCGCGCGTCTCCGCGGTCTGGACGCGTAAGCGCGCGTCCAGCGCCAGCACCCCTTTGTCGTCGGCCAGCAGCGGATTGATGTCGAGCTCGGCGACCTCCGGGAGGTCGGCGATCAGCTGGGAGAGCCGCACCAGCGTATGGTAGACCGCGTCCAGGTCCGCGGGGGCACGGTGGCGGTAGCCGGCGAGGAGCCGCGAGACGCGGGTCCGCGACACCAGCTCCCGGGCCAGGCGGAGGTTCAGCGGCGGCAGGGCGATCGCCCGGTCCGCGATGACCTCCACGGCCGTGCCGCCGTGACCGAACAGCAGCACCGGGCCGAAGATCGGGTCCTCCATGGCGCCGGCGATGAGCTCCTGGGCGTCCGGCCGGCGCACCATCGGCTGCACCGTCAACCCTTCGACACGGGCTTCCGGCTTCAGCTCACCGACCCGCGCGAGCATGGCGGCCGCCGCCGCGCGCACCTGATCGGCGTCCTCCAGATCGAGGGCCACCCCGCCCACGTCGGACTTGTGGCTGATGTCCTCGGAGAGGATCTTGATCGCGACCGGAAAGCCCATCTCGGCGGCGACGCGCGCGGACTCCTCCGGGCTCTGGGCGATCCGGGTCTCGACGACGGGGACCCCGTAGGCCGCCAGCACGGATTTCGCCTCGGGCTCGGTGAGAAGGGCGCGCCCTTCGCCGAGCGCCTCGCCGATGATCCGCCGCGCGGCCCGGGTGTCGGGCCTGAGCTCCTCCGACAGGGAGGGCGGCGTCTCCATCAGGGTGTCCTGGTTGCGACGATAGTCGACGATCTGAAGGAACGCGCCCACCGCATCCTCGGGGGAGTCGTAGGTGGGGATTCCGGCGTCGCGGAAGATGCGCCGGGCCTTCGCCTGGGCCTCCCCGCCCAACCAGCAGGCGAGCAGCGGCTTGGTCGTGGCCTTGATCGAGGGGACCAGCGCCTCGGCAATCTGCTCGCTCGGGACGATCGCCGTCGGCGCGTGGATGAACACGACGGCGTCGGTCTCCTTGTCCCGCGCGAGCACCTGGAGGGCGTCGACGTACCTCTTCGCGGGTGCATCCCCGATGATGTCCACCGGGTTGCCCTTCGACCAGGTTGCCGGCAGCACCGCGTCGAGCTGCCCCAGCGTTTCCTCCGACAGCCGGGCGATGCGGGCGCCGCGGGCGATCGCCGTGTCTGTCGCCATCACCCCCGGGCCGCCGCCGTTGGTCAGGATGGCGAGGCGGTCGCCTCCCAGGGGCTTGGCCCGGCCCAGGGTCTCCACGGCGTGGAACAGGTCCTCGATGGCGTAGACCCGCAGCATCCCGGCCCGGCGGACGGCCGCGTCGTAGACGTCGTCCGAGCCGGCCAAGGCCCCGGTGTGGGAGGCCGCCGCCTTCGCCCCCTCGGCCACCCGCCCCGCCTTCAGCACGATCACCGGCTTGTTGCGGGCCGCCGCCCGGGCCGCCGACATGAACTTCCGCGCATGCTGGACCGACTCGATGTAGAGCAGGATGGACCGCGTGCCGGGGTCGCTGCCCAGGTAGTCGAGCACGTCGCCGAAGTCCACGTCGGCACTGTTGCCCAGCGAGATGAAGTGCGAGAAGCCGATGCCGCGGGTGCGGGCCCAGTCCAGGATGGCGGTGGCCAGAGCGCCGGACTGGGAGACGAAGGCGATCCGCCCAGGGTCCACCGTCGCGTGGGCGAAGCTGGCGTTGAGCCCCAGGCCGGGGACGAGCAATCCGACACAGTTCGGCCCGAGCACCCGCAGCATGTGCGGGCGCGCCGCATCGAGCATGCGCTGCTGCAGCGTCTTCCCCGGCGTGTCCGATTCGGCGTCCAGCCCGGCGCTCAGGACGACCGCCGCCCGGGTGCCCCGCTCGGCCAGCTCGCCCACCAGCCCGGGAACGCTGTGCGCGGGCGTGGCGATCACCGCGAGGTCCGGGACCCGCGGCAGCTCGGCGACGCCGCGGTAGCCGAGCACGCCCGCCACCGACTCGTACTTCGGATTGACCGGCATGATCGGCCCCGCGAAGCCCCCGGCGAGCAGGTTGCGCATCACGGTGGCGCCCACGCTGTGGGGCCGTGTGGACGCACCGATGACAGCCACCGAGGCCGGACGGAACAGATGCTCCAGGTTGCGGATGCTCATGGCGGGGGTCCGATCCTCTTCTGGCGCTCTACCTTCGCGGGCTGCAAACCGCGGCCGTCAACCTCGTCGGCAGTCACCTGCTGATCGCGGGGGCTGCGGAGACGAAGAGGGTATCTCCTTTCGGTTGCGGGCATGTGAGCGGGCGCAGCGGAGCGGGCAGCCGCGGACCGTTTCGCGAATGACAATTCGCCCACTCACAGGCCGCCGCCTTGCTTCGCACACTTGATTGTTGGAACCTGAGACCCCCGCCTCCGGGCGGCCCCAAGACGTCAGCGCTTCCAGTCCGGAAGCCCGTGCACCATCCGGATATCGTTGATCATCGACAGCGCGAGCCAATCCTCGAGCGGAAACCTAACTCCGCCTTCCTCCTCGCCGTACTTCTCGATCAGCTGGTCCGCCAGATCCTGATTGAAATCGAATACACCGATCCCGCGCATGCCCCAGCCTTCGAACAGGCGGGCATCCGCGCAGGTGAAGCTCACCAGCTGGACCTCGCGGTGCCGGGCGTCGGGAACGATGTCCATGAACACCTCGTTGACGTCTTCGAAACGGCCCTCCAGCACCTGGAGGAAATGGGTGCCGCTGGCCAGCAGAACGCCGGAGATCTCCTTCTGCGCGTTGCGCTCGGCGCTGACGTTCAGGATCGACCTCACGGTCTCCCATGTGATCTCGCTATTGCAGCGGCTCTTGTAGATCAGGCGGTACATCAAGACCTCCCCGGATGTCGGGCACCCCGAACGCGCTGGCAACGCTGATGCGTCAGTATAGGGAGCACGGGTTGACCAAGGGAAGGGGTCAAGGGGGAGGGATCAGGTCGCACATCGCAGCATCGGCGCCCCGCATACTCCGACTTGCAGCCTCCTTCGCCCCAGGCTTGAGCCCGCTTTGGCGGGCGAGACCCGAGCTGCGCCGTTCGACTGCTGGAATGTGAAATCTGACACCCTGCGGAGTTGTGGTCCGCTCGCTGTTGGATTCCGGTGGTGCAAAACCGTGCTCTGTCTGTTGCTCAATCCGCCCCGTCAATAAGGGGTTCCGTCTTTGTGAGTAAACTGCCAATTGCCATCTACAAGCGTGGCCTCAAGATCGTCGTCAGGGTATGACACCTCATCGCCGGGCGTCCGGTCGCCGATTTCCAGATATAGAACTTCCTCTGAAGTCTCGTTAACCAGGTTGCTCGCATTCCCTTGGCCCGCCGGGAAGCCAGCACACATTCCGGGCGACAGAAGGATTCTTTCCTCGTTCGTCTGAAGGGTCGGTCTGCCCTGGACGACGTAAATGAACTCGTCTTGTCTGGAGTGTGAATGCCGTAGCGCGGAAACCGCGTTTGGCGCTAGTCGGGTAAGATTGACGCCGAAATTCGTAAGCCCGAAGAAATCACCCAGCTGGCGCTTCTCGCGCCCCGCCATGCGTGTTGCGAAGGGCTGCGGATAGATAGAGGTTTTTGTGCGGGGCGGCACTTCGGTTGCAAGAACGGCAGGTGGAGCCTTGCTATTTTCCATGAGCCACCCTCGGTCCCGGATAGAAATGGCAACCGCAAAGTTAAACGGCGGCCAGCGCGTAGCGCTGCTTCCGCATTAATGGCGAAGCCATGCGATAACATGCGCGGAGTG
>JASFUT010000240.1:0-5360 GCA_050050175.1 Chromatiales bacterium | reverse complement strand
CCCTGCTTGCCCAGTTCCGGCGCACGGTATTGCGGCGACCGGGCAGCTTCAGGGTTGTGGCGCTGGTCCCTGGCCAGTCGAGAGCCCGGTATTTTGTCGCCAAGAAAGGCCGTTCCA
This sequence comes from Chromatiales bacterium, assembly GCA_050050175.1. Classification (GTDB taxonomy): domain Bacteria; phylum Pseudomonadota; class Gammaproteobacteria; order Chromatiales; family Chromatiaceae; genus CAVQCX01. Next base: position 5,243 of record JASFUT010000240.1, on the reverse strand, counting down.
GCCGCCGCCCTCCCTTTCGGCTTCTGACTCCAGCACCAGCGCATTCGTCAGCGCAGACGCGCCCACGAGGTGTTCATCCACTCGTGTAATCGATGCTATCATGCTCGAATGCCACTGACGCGCCGCCGGCTGCTCATCGGCTTCGCCACGAGTTGGGCTCTTTGCAGGTTGCTGCCTGCACGCGCCGCCTCGCGCTGGCTGTCCCAGCTCACCCAATCCTCCCTCAGAGCATACGTTGACACCCTCATTCCCGCCGATGAGACCCCGAGCGGGACGTCACTTCACGTGGACAGGCAGCTCCTGCGGGTAGCGGGAAAGCAGCGGGACTACCAGCGCCTCCTCCAGCTGGGGCTCGATTGGCTGAACGCGCAGGCTCGAGCGCAATACGGTCGCGACTTTCCGAGGCTGGATGACGAGGGCCGGGAGGCGATCGTGGGTCGGGCTGCGGCAGCCAGCTATGAGACGTTGCCGCGGACCTTCTTCGAACGAACGCGAGCGGATGCATTCTTCCATTACTACGGCCGTCCGGAAAGCTGGCAGCGCATTGCGCACTATCGGGGGCCACCGCAGCCGTTGGGGTTCTTGGATTACACCCGCCCGCCGGCCGACGCGCGCTGATGCCGGCACCCACTCATGACGTGGTGGTCGTGGGCTCGGGGGCGGGCGGCGGGGCTGCCGCCTGGGCGCTGACGCGGCACGGCCTGAGCGTACTGGTCCTGGAAGCCGGCCCTGCCTTCGACCCGTTCAGCGACTACCCATTGAGCTCCAGCGACTGGGAGCAGCACCAGTTCCCTGAGAAAGAAGGCTCGCAGGGCCGGCACACCTTTGCTCCGATGCAGACGCTGGAGCCGAGGTGGGAAAACCTTCGTTCGTGGAGCCGTCAGAGCGGACCCATGGTCAGGGGCGAGCGCCGACGCGTGCACGGATACCGGCATGTGCGCGGCGTTGGAGGCACGACACTGCACTTCACCGGTGAGGCACATCGCCTGCACCCGAGGGCGATGAAGATGCACGAGGCCTTCGGTGTGGCCGCCGACTGGCCGTTCGAGTACGCCGACCTCGAACCTTACTACTGCCTGGCCGAAAAGGTCGTCGGTGTCGCCGGGCCGGCGGGAGACGAACAGCGCCCGCGCAGCGAACCCTACCCGTTGCCGGCGCACGAGCTGAGCTATGCCAGCCAGCAGCTCGCCGCCGGGTGTCGCAAGCTCGGGCTGAGCTGGGTTGCCAACTCGCTGGCGGCCTTGTCGGAACCCTACGATGGGCGCCCGGCCTGCAACTACTGTGGCAACTGCAATCGTGGCTGTCCGCGCACCGACAAGGGCAGCGTCGACGTGACCTTCCTGCGGCAGGCCTTGGCCACGGGGCGTTGCAGCCTTGAGCCCCGGTGCCTGGTGACACAGATCGAAGCCGGTGGCGACGACCGCGTGGCGGCCGTTATCTACCGCGACGGCACCGGCAACGTGCAAAGGACCCCCGCGGAGGTCCTGATCCTCGCCTGCGGCGCCGTCGAGACCCCGAGGCTGCTGCTCGCTTCCAAGAGCCGCCATGCCCCGGATGGACTCGCCAACGAGGAGGGGCTGGTCGGCCGACACTTCATGGAGACCCTGTCCTGGGCGAGCAGTGGCCTGCATCCGGGACCGCTGGGCAGTCACCGTGGGCTGCCGTCCGACAGCATCTGCTGGGACTACAATGCCCCCGATGCGGTGCCCGGAGAGATCGGCGGATGCCGCTTCTCCTCGAGTGTCGCCGAGGTCGACCTGCTCGGCCCCATCAATTACGCGGCGCGCGTGGTAAGCGGCTGGGGGAGATCCCATAAGCGGGCGATGCGGGAGGTTTTCGGCAACGTGCTTTCCGTGGGCGCGATCGGCGAGAGCCTTCCCAATCCGGAATCCTACGTCGATCTCGATCCCGAGGAGACGGACGCAAGTGGAGTCCCATTAGCCAGGATTCACAGCTTTCTTCCCGAGCCCGAGCTGCGACGGCTCGATTTCATGGCAAGGAAATCGCGCGAGATCCTCAAGGCTTCGGGCGTGCCGCAGATCCTCGAGGAATACGGCACCTACGACACCTTCAACGCGACGCACGTGTTCGGAACCTGCCGGATGGGTATCGATCCGCGTGACTCTGTCGTCGATCCTCACAGCGGCAGCCATCGGTGGAGGAATCTCTTCGTCATGGACGCGAGCGTGTTCCCGAGCTCTGGGGGCGGGGAGGCACCGTCGTTGACGATCGAGGCCGTCGCCATCCGGAGTGCCGATCACCTGTTCGACCGGATGCAGCGGCGAGAGGTGTAGCGTCGGCGACCCCGCGTGCAACGGGCCTGATCCCCGAAGGGTTCCGACCGCGACCGCATGCACAGACGGCCGGCGGCCGAGGCCGCTGGCACGGCAAGGGAACGGAGGCTTTCCTAGTGTGCTTTCCTGCGCCGACTGAATCCGAACCCGAAAAGCCCGATGGCCATCAGGGCGAGGGCGCTGGGCGCGGGCACGGCTGCTCGCGCAACGAAGCTGTCGCTTGCGGTGACAGGCGGACCCAGGGAGGCTCCCTCGAACAGAATTTCGCCATTGGCGGTGAACATGTCCCCCGGATAGATCATCTGACCGGGCTCGAAGGTGAGCATCTGCTCGTACATGCAGTGGTATTCGTCCGCGTTCGGCTCGCAGACGTTATTGACAACGTCCGCTAGGGCCTCATTCGTCAGCATGATGTTGGTTCCCGGCCCCGTAATGTTGACCATGAGTGAGAAAGGAACGCCCGTGCCCATCGGACCGACGTCGAACATCGTCGAGAACATGGCGTTCTGTGACGAGCCCTCGCCGAGGCCAAGATCCATGATGAAGCCATCCGGCTGCAGGTTGAAGGTATTGAATGTTGCTGTCACGGGGCTGAAGGCTCCTGCCGACGCTTGCCCTGCCGGAAGGGCGCCAAAGCAGAACAGGATAAGGGTCCGAAAAGCCCATCGCTGCATGTCGTTTTCCTCCCGCCGTCAGGGTGGCGCCTCGCAGGAGACCAGCGGCTCCGGTTGGACGAAACGCCTCGCTCCATCCCAGCAAGAATCATGCGAATCTATATTTCTTGCTTATATATCAATACCCTGTCCAGAACGACATGGACTGTTTCCAGAGCCTGAGCAACAGCATTGTAAGAAATGCTGACAGCTGGATTGGATCTTTATTCGGTGATAACCCGAGCAGGGAGTCGAGCGGAGAAGGCACTGAGCTCCAACTCTGCCCCCGCGGTTTGGGTCGGCGGCGTTGCAATCGACCCACTCTCGGCGATTTGACGCGTAGGCGTCATCTCCGCAGCACCCAGAAAGCGATTGCGGCTGAAAGTGATCCTGACTGCGTGGCTCTCGACCCATCCTGTCCCTTCGGGAGCGCCCGCCTTCTGGGGCTTCAGAAGGAAATGACGCTGCCACCGGGTTTGCCTGGGCGTGGAATGTCCGATTGGGGTCGGCAACCGTCCTTAAGCGGAGGCTAATGTTCTGCGAGCGTCGAGGTCGCTGTTCGGCCATCACCAGTCATGCAGGAAAATAGGGATCGTCAAGGCCCTACCTTCTGCTACTGTCCTCAGCAGCGCATCGTGCGCTCGGTCTCCGCCCCCTTCCATCATCGAGGGCAGCCGCATCTCGGCGCCGCAATGGGCTCATGGCGGGTAGCTGTTCGTTTGGCGACTTACCGCTTGTAAGCCATGCCGGCTTCTTTGCCCTCTACACCAATCGGTTAGCCTTGAGAAAGTGCCAGTCTCCTCTGGCCCCCTTTACAGGCAGGACCTACTCTTCGGGTCTAACGGGCCAGCCGAGCGATAGCGAGGGCTTTGCCGCTACTCCGACTTGCGCTTCAGGGAGCCCACGTAACTCGCACTGCTCCGCTCGATCGTGCGCCGCGATGTTTCCGACATCTCGATCGCGGCGATCGCTCCGCTGAGCCTTCTCGCCACACGACCGGCCTGCTCCGGGTCCTTGGTGCTCGCCAGCATGGCAAGCAGCCGTTCGGCCTTAGACGTGTCTTCGCCGCGCGAAGCCGCAAGCGCCAGGATCTTGAGAGATTCATCGAACATGGCTAGCGTGAAGGACACGCAACTGACCACGGCACCGGCGCTCTTGCCGTCATTAATCCCATCGAGATCGCCGTCGATGATCTGAATGTACAACGTCGGATCGGGTTCACCGGACGTGGCGTTATTGCCGAAGAGCGTGCAGCCCCGGCACTCGACTGGGATCGTGAGCGTTCGCGTGATCGACGTCGGAGTATTCGGCGGCTTGCTGACATTTATCATTTGGGAGGTGCCGATCCGGTCGTCGGGCCACCAGGGGTTGAGCAGCAAGAATGACAAAGAAGGATCGTCATCCCACAAGTCCGCTGCGATGCCGACGTTGTCGGGCATTGTCGAGCGCAGCTCCAGCGTGACCGTTGCGGTGACCTCGCCTGACGAGCCACAGGCGATGGGGTTGGGGGAAGCATTCCATGTCAGTGAGGTTACGTTCACGCCGTCGGTATCGCCTAGAACCGGTTGGCATAGCGCGAGGAGGGCCAGGGCAACGGCGGGGCACGAGTGCGAAGTCATGGTGTTCATTCCAGCCTCCTTCTTGTCGTTATCCAGACCTGCATAAGAGCTTGGTTCCAGCAGCCGCAGGCTGAGAAGATCCTGGCACGCAGGGGGCCGCGCAGCCTATAAACTTAGTAAAGTAGTGGGACATGGCCGCTGCGCCATAGCTCATCTTGGCTACAAAGAATCACTTGTAAGGCCGCGCAACCGCGTCGAGAGAGCGGACGCGGTCTATTCGGATACGACTCAACATCTCGTCGGAGGAGGCGCCGGTCTTCCCGGCTCTTGCGGTGTAAAGGGTTCTGATATCGCGGCCAGTGAGTCTGCAGGATGGCCGAGTTGGGTCGGGAACCGTCCTTAAGCGGCGGCTAATGTTCCGCGAGCGTCGAGGTCCCTGTTCGGCCAAGAGGAGTCTTCCAGGAAGCTCTTATATTAGGGCGTCGTGGAGGCCACTTCCCGGCTCAACCCGGACCGGAGTGTTCGATGGAGTTGCCCGCCTGAGCCGCCACCCAGCCGGAATGGTCTAACCTGACTTGCTGGCCAGGAGAGGGTTCTCCCCTATAGCCGTGTCTCCTACCAAGTGCCATGCTTGATTTATTGACGAGACCCGCTGGGCGAGATGGTCACATGCCCGGCACCTCCGCCTGATAGGTCATGCGACAGCGAGTCGCGTGAGCCAAGACAGATAAAGGGTC
>JASFUT010000239.1:0-5394 GCA_050050175.1 Chromatiales bacterium | reverse complement strand
TCGCCGGACGGCCAGCGCCGTGAGGGCGGCCGCGGGTCCACGACGGCCACCGCCAGCCCTTCCCGGCCCAGCGCACAGGCCAGGGCCGCGCCGACCATGCCGCCGCCGGCGACGAGGACGTCGCAGCACGTGTCGGAGCGCGCCCGGGACTCAGCCAAGGCGCAGCCCCCTGCTCAGCCGGGGCATGCGCCCCCGCAGCCCCATTGCCTGGCGCGCCAGCAGGTGCTTGACCCCGGGGGCCAGATCGACCCCCAGCATGCCCAGGTTTCGCAGGAGCCGCAGAGGCGGGAGCGGATTGGCGAAGAGCCGCACCAGCAGGTCTGTGGCCATGAGTACCGTACGTTGGTCGGCACGGCGCCATGCCGCGTAGCGCTGCAACAGGTCGGCCGACCCGGGATCCCCGCCGTGGCTCGCGGCCTCCGCGAGCAGATCGGCGAGCACGGCGACGTCGCGAATGCTCAGATTGAGCCCCTGCCCCGCGACGGGATGCACGGTATGCGCGGCATTGCCCAGCAGCGCCACCCGGGGTCGCACGTGCTCCCGGGCCTCGATCAGCCTGAGCGGGTAGGCGCTGCGCCGACCGACGCGCTCCAGCCGGCCGAGCCGGTAGCCGAAGCGGGCCTGCAAACGCTGAAGAAAGCGCGAGTCCTCCAGGCCCATGATCTCCTCCACCTCCTCGTCGCGGACCGTCCACACCAGGGCGCAGCGCCCCTGCGTCAGGGGCAGCATCGCCAGCGGCCCGGTGTCGGTGAAGCGCTCGTAGGCCGTGCCCCGGTGATCGGCCTGCGCCGTCAGGTTCGCGATCACGGCATGGTGCCCGTAGGTCCACTCGCGCACGCCTATGCCCAGCTGCTCGCGCACCCGGGACTGGCCGCCGTCGGCAGCCACCAGAAGGCGGGCACTCATCTCCGAGCGCTCGCCCTCGCGCAGCAGCGTGACCCGCACCGCATCGGCTTCCACCCTCAGGCCCTCGACGCGGGCGGGACACAGCATCCGGCAGTCGGATGCCGCCTCCACGGCGGGCAGGATTGCGCGGCCCAGGGACCGGCCGGTGGTGACATAACCGAGCGCGTCCACGCCCTCGGCACGGTGATCCAGGCGGGCGAACCCGAAGTGGCCGCGGTCGGAGACGTGAATACGCAGGATCGGCTCGGCCTCCGGCGCCAGCGCCTCCCACACACCCATGGCCTCGAGAATGCCCCTGGACCCCTGGGCCAGGGCGATGGCCCGATCGTCATAGCTCGGCTGGGCGCGGGATCCGAAGGGATGGGCCTCGGCGACGCCGATGCGCAGGCCGCTTCCGGCAACGGCGGCAGCCAGGCCCGCGCCCACCATACCGCCGCCGACCACGAGAACATCGAAGTCCGCGGACCCGGCCCTGGGATCCGATGGCTGCGTCATCACGCTAACGCCCGGCCGCCGAACCGCCGGCCATCAGAGCCTCCACCTCCGCGACCGCCTTGGGCGCGTCGGCGGAGAGCACCTCGCAGCCGTCCCTGGTGACCGCGACGTCGTCCTCGATGCGAATGCCGATGTTCCACCATTTTTTCGCCACGCCCCGGCTGCCGGCGGTGACATATACGCCCGGCTCCACGGTCAGGACCATGCCCGGCTCCAGCAAGCGCCACTGCCCGTCGATCTTATAGTCGCCGACGTCGTGAACGTCCATTCCGAGCCAGTGGCCGGTACGGTGCATATAGAAGCGCTTGTAGGCCTCCTTCTTGACGAGCGTCTGCACCCGGCCCTTCAACAGACCCAGCTCCACCAGCCCCTTGGTGATGACGCGCACTGCGGCCTGATGGGGATCGTCCCAGTGATTGCCCGGCCGCACCTTGGCAATGGCCGCGGCCTGCGCCTCGAGCACCAGCTCGTAGAGCTGGCGCTGGGCCTCGCTGAAGCGCCCGCCCACGGGATAGGTACGGGTGATGTCCGACGCATACATGTCGTACTCGCAGCCCGCATCCACCAGGACCAGGTCGCCGTCCCTGAGCTCTTCGCGGTTGTCCACGTAGTGGAGCACGCAGGCGTTCTGGCCGCCGCCGACGATCGCGGGATAGGCCTGGTGGCGGGCGCCGTGCATGGCGCACTCGTGGGCGAACTCCGCCTCCATCTGGTACTCCCTGGTGCCCGGACGGCAGAACTGCATGAGCCGCCTGTGTGCGCGCGCGGAGATGCGTGCGGCCTGGCGCATGGCCTTGAGCTCGGATCGTGTCTTGAACACCCGCATGTCGTGGAGGTAGTGGTCCAGAGCGACGAACTCCAGCGGCGGGTGGACGCCGCTGCGCGCCTGGCAGCGAAGGCGGTTCATCCAGTCCATGAGTCGCTTGTCGAGCTCGGGGTTGCAGCCCATGGCGTAGAACACCCGCTCCCGGTCCTCGAGCATCCGCGGGAGAATGTCGTCGATGTCGCCGATTGGGAAGGAGTCGTCCGCGCCGTAATACTCGATGGCGCCTTCCTGGCCGGCGCGGGCGCCGTCCCACACCTCTTTCTCCAGATCCTTCTCACGGCAGAACAGGATGTACTCCGCCTGCTTTCGTCCGGGAATCAGCACCGCCACCGCCTCCGGCTCGTGGAACCCGGTGAGGTAGAAGAAATCGCTGTCGGGTCGATAGGGATAGTCCACGTCCCGATTGCGCACCTGCACCGGTGCGGCCGGAACGATGGCGACGCTGCGGGGACCCATCATGCGCATCAGCTGCCTGCGGCGGCGCCGGAACTCGTTCGCGTTCATTGCCTTCCCTCCCTGCCATGGACCAGCTCTTCCCTGATCAGCATGGCGGCCACCCAGACGAATTCGTAGATCTCGGTGAGCGCCTCCTCGTCCTCTTCGCCGCCGGAGACCCCCTGCTCGTCCACGCGGCTGATCTCCGCGAAATCCCTCAGCGCCTCGCGCGCCTCCTGAGACAGGTCTCCAACCGGCGACACGCCCGACAGCCCCACTCCGTAGAGGAAGCCCTGGCACCACTCGCCGAGGGCACGGGCACGCTCGTCAACGGGCCTGTCTTCGCCGGGCAGGAGCAGCGAGAAGCCCAGCCCGGGCTCCTCCATATCGGCGAGGGTGTCGCGGTAGAGCTTGCGCAGGGAGTCACGACACTCGTCGACCAGCAGATCGCCCGGCTCCGCATTGTCGAAGAGCTCGGCAAGCCAGGTCTCCAACGGCTCGGGCCTGCCGGCACAGAGCAAGCCGCACAGGACGCCGTGAACCTCCGCCAGCTCGGCGTCCACGTCAGCGGCGGCGAGCTGGCGCTGAACGCGCTGATAGAGCTTCGGACTGGCGGTTCGATCCATCGCGGGAGCAGGGTGGAGTGAAGAGCCATTTTGCCCGGACGGGCAGGGCGTTACGCGCAGATCATAGCACGCTGCGCCATGCGTTGACCGCCGATAGGCCGCCCTCTATATTGGGCGCATGGCGATTGACGAGTCCAGCGATCCCGTCCAGAAAGACCTCAAGAGGCTCGAGGTCCGGCTCGATGAGCTGATCCGCGCCTGCTCCCTCCTCAAGGAGGAGAATCGTTCTCTCAAGGCCCGGCAGGACAACCTGGTCGCGGAGCGCGCGGCCCTGATAAAGAAGACGGAGCTTGCGCGCAGCCGCGTCGAGGCCATCATCTCCCGCTTGAAAGGCATGGAATCCGGATCGTGAGCGACAACCTGAGCCCTGTCACCGTTCAGATCCTGGACAAGGAATACCGCATCGGCTGCGAGGAGGGCGAAGAGGAGAGCCTGCTCTTCTCCGCCCGTTACCTTGACGGCAAGATGCGCGAGATCCGGCGGGCCGGTCGGGTGATCGGCGCCGAGCGCATCGCCGTCATGGCCGCTCTGAACATCGCCCACGAGCTGCTTCAGCATCACCGGGCCGGCAAGAGCCAGACCGAATCGGTGCAGCGCAGGCTCAACGAGCTGCAGGAGCGGATCGAGCTGGCGCTGAGCGCCACGAATCAGCTGGAACTCTGATCGAAAAGGCGGTAGCCTACAGATACGGGCATCCTCTGCGGTGTGCGCAAGTCGACTGGGTATTTTCTTGAGCCTAATCTTTACCCAGGGAGCATGATGGCAGGGCTGGTGAGCACGTCCGCCCCCCAAGGGCGGGAAGCCTGAAGCGCTGCCTGTTGCGCCCACTTGAACCGAATGGTTCAAGAACATGGTCGGCGGCGGCACAGGCGGAGGATGCCTCTCCCCTTTCCCCTCCAATGCCGGCACCGCCTTCCCCATGACTGATCTGCGAGCGCTGCGACGCGAGCTGCGAAGTTGCCGGCGCGGGATCACGGAGCCTGATCAGCGCCGCCACGGCAAACAGCTCGGCCGGCGCCTCGAGGCCCTCTGGCAATTCCGACGGAGCCGGCGAATCGCCTTCTACCTCGCGGAGGACGGCGAGATCGACCTGACTCCGGCAATGCAGCGCGCGCGACGCAGCGGCAAAGAGATCTACCTTCCCGTCCTGCGCGCGAGACCGTCGCGCGCCCTCTGGTTCTGCGAGTATCGACAGGGCGACAGGCTCCTCCTTAACCGCTTCGGCATCGCAGAGCCGGACATGCGGGCGCGTCGGCCGGTGCCCCCCTGGGCATTGGACCTGGTCCTCCTGCCGCTCGTCGGATTCGACGAGTGCGGAAATCGTCTCGGCATGGGAGGCGGATTCTACGACCGGACTCTCGCGTTCCGGCGACACCGGATGCGGTGGTGCAAGCCCCGATTGATCGGCGTCGCCCACGAGTGCCAAAAGGTGGCCCGCATTCCCCACCGACCCTGGGACATACAAATCGATGGCGTGACGACAGAGGCACGCACCTATCTGTTCGGCACCGCGGGCAGCCGCCAGATGCACGGGAGACGTTGCTGAGCCATCGGCCCTGCCGCTGCGACATGCGCGAGTGGTGAACGGGCACCCGGTATTGCCTGTCGCCGAGCCGTCACCCCGACGAAGCGCGCATCGCCAATCGGTATTTCTTCACGCTTCTCCTTCGCGCCGACAGCTCGTTCATCATTCGTTGGATCAAATCCATTGCGGGTCGTTCTCAATCGAACGGGTGATTTCTGGCAATTTGTAAATCCTTGTTTATACTCAAGCATGATGTTCAGGCACGCCAACGGGGGGAGGAAAAAGCAATGGCTCTGAAGAAAGCCGCCAAGAAGAAGGTAGCGAAGAAGAAAGCGACGGGCAGCACCTCGTCGCCTGCGCCCGCGAAGAAGCGCGCGGCGAAGAAGGTGGCGTCGAAGAAGACGACCGCCAAGAAGGCAGCCCCGAAGAAGAAGGCGGCGGCCAAGAAGAGGGTTGCGAAGAAGAAGGTGGCCAAGAAGAAGGCCGCGCCGAAGAAGAAGGTCGCGAAGAAGAAGGCCGCGAAGAAGAAGGTGACCAAGAAGAAAACCGCCAAGAAGCCCACCGTGAAGAAGGCGGGCACG
>JASFUT010000238.1:0-5470 GCA_050050175.1 Chromatiales bacterium | reverse complement strand
TCCTCTCCGGTCCCTGTCCCCGCCCGCCCGGGCGGAGCTTCTGTCGACCCACGCCCTCGCCCAGCTCGGGCTCGGCCGGCGGGAGGAGGCGCAGCAGACCGCCGACAAGGCGCTGGAGACCTTCCCGACGTCCGTCCCCGCCCTGACCGTGAAGGCGCGGCTCGCCGCGGTCCAGGGCGATCTGGCGCAGACGCGGGCCCTGATCGAGCGGGTCAACGGCATCGATCCCCGGAACGCCGAGGCCTGGAGCCTGCTCGGCGACGTGGAGCAGAACGCGGGGAACCCGGAGGCCGCCGAGGCGGCCTTCACGCGGGCCATCGAGAACCGTCTCTACAATGCCCGCGACCTGATCAAGCGGGCGCTGGTGCGCATCGATCTCGGGAAGCTCGACGCCGCCGGGAAGGACGTCGACGACCTGGAGCGGCGCTTCCCGGACAACCCCGAGGCCGGCTTCCTGCGCGCACGCCTCGCGTTCGCCCGGGGCGATTTCGAGTCGGCCCGGGAGCGGCTCGCCCGGGCCGTGGAGTATCGCCCGAGCCATGGCCCCACCCTCTTCTACCTGGGTGCCGCGAACTTCAGGCTCGGCAACCTGGAGGAGGCAGGCCACCGCCTGACCCTGTACCTGGATCAGGCCCCCGGCTCGACCCCCGCGCGGGAGATGCTGGCGCAGATCCGACTCAGCGAAGGGAACTTCGGGGAGGCGGAGAGGCTGCTGCGCCCGGTGACGGAGACCGTGCCCGACGACGCCGCGGCCCGGACCCTCCTCGCCTCGGCGCTGCTGGGCCAGGGGGCCGCCGCCGAGGCCCGGACCGAGCTGGAGCAGGCCGTGGCCCTGCAGCCCGCCTCCGCCCAGGCCCGCCTGCGCCTCGGGCGGGTGCAGCTCGCGCTGGGCGACGTCTCAGCCGCACAGGCCACGCTCGCGAGGGCGGTCGAGCTGGATCCCCAGGACGAGGAGGCGTACATGCTGCTGGGCAGGGCCGCCCTGGCCGAAGGGGATGCGGACCGCGTCCTGGAGGTGGCGGAGCGGCTGCGGGAGACCAACCCCGATTCTGCCACCGCCCTGAACATGATCGGCAGCGCACGCCTGGCCAAGGGCGAGACCGCGGCGGCGAGAGAGGCATTCGTGCGGGCCGCCGCCGTCCGGTCCGGCGACGCCTTCGCCCTGCACTCCCTCGCGTCCCTGGCGCTGCAGGAGGGCAACATCCCCAAGGCGCGCGGACACTATCAGACCGTCCTCGAGCACGACCCGGGCAACCTGCCCACCCTGCTGCGAATCGCCGAGCTCGAGTCCGCCCTGGGGAAGACCGAGGCCGCACTGGCGACGCTCGAGAGGGCCGCGGAGGCCAATCCCGACAGCCTCGAGCCCCCGGTCAGGATCGCGCGGCACTATCTGGCCCGCAACGAGCCGAAGAAGGCCCAGAACGTCCTGAACGGCGTCCGCGACCGGTTCGGGGAGCGCCCGGACTGGCTCACCGCCTACGCCCAGGCCCAGATGGCGGACGACCCCAACGCCGCGCTCCAGACGCTCTCGCGGGCCGTGGAACGCTCGCCCCGCTCGGTCTCCGCGCACTATCTGCTGGCCCTGGCCTATGGCCAGCTGGGGCGCGTGCGGGACCACGCGAAGGAGCTCGACAGGGTGCTGGAGCTCGATCCGAACCACCTGCCGGCCCTCCTCGCCCGGGCCCGGACGGCGCTGCGAAGCGGCGATCCGGCCGGCGCCGACGCCGCGCTGCGCAAGGCCAAGGCGCAGATGGCCGACGAGGGCCGGAGCACGGAGCTGGCGATCCTGGAAGGCCGCGTGGCCGCCGCCCTCGGCCAGCCGCGCCGCGCCGAGACCGCCTTCCGGCAGGCCTTCGAGCAGGAGCCCGCCACCCGCACGCTGCTGCCCCTGTCCCAGCAGCTCTGGGACCGGGGCAGACACGAGCAGAGCATGGCGCTCCTCCGGGACTGGCTGCGTGACCACCCCGAGGACACCGCCGCCATGCTCGGTCTGGCCAGCGCCTATCTGGGATCGGGGCGCGACGACGAGGCCCTGGCCCTGTACCGCCGCGTCCTGGAGGTGAAACCGTCAAACCTGGACGCGCTGAACAACGCGGCCTGGCTGCTGCGCACGTCCGATCCCCAGGGGGCCCTGCGCTATGCGGCCAAGGCCCGGGCGATCGCCCCGGACTCGCCGGACGTCATGGACACCATCGGCGTGGTGGCGATGGAGGCGGGCGACTTCGGCCTTGCCGGGCGCATGCTCAAGCGCGCTCTGGAGCGCGACGCCGACCGGCCCGGCATCCGATTTCACTACGCGCAGCTTCTGGCGCGCACGGACAAATCGAGTGAGGCCCGGGAGGTTCTTTCGCAGCTGCTCAGCCGCTCTGAAAAGTTCTCGGAGCGCGACGAAGCCCGCGCCCTCCTGGCCCGCCTCGAGGGCCGCTGAGAGCCGCCCGGCCGGGCGGCGTCACCGCCTGAGCTCTTCGTCCCGGTAGTGCGGGTCGGTCCAGCACCGCGGCAGCGACTCGCCCGACGGAAACTCCAGATCGGCTTTCGCGAACTGCTCCGGGTCCTGCAGCTCCTCTCCGGCATGGAAGCGGCCCACCAGCCGGGAGTGCTGGGGATTGAACAGGTCCGGGAGGCTCAGCACCTCCACCAGTCTGCCTGAGCTGATTTCTTTGACATACATCGCGGGATCCTTGTTCTGGTATGAGTGCGGCGGACGAGCAGTCCGCCCCGCGGCTGGCGGTGCCGAACGCCCCTGTGTCCAAGTATGGAATCCCCCCGGTCGTTTTCAACCGGCACCGCCGAGGCCGGCAGGCTCATTCACCCGCCGGCCTCGCTCGCCCAGTCCTCGGGGGTGTAGGCCTTGATGGACAGCGCATGCAGCTCATCGCTCGCGATCCTGTCGTTGACCGTCGCCATGACCATGCGGTGCTTCTGGAGCAGTGACTTGCCGGCGAACGCCTCACTGACGACCACGGCCTCGAAATGGCGGCCGTCTCCCGTGACCTCCACGCGCGCATCAGGAATACCCTCCTCGATCAGCGCCTTGACTGCTTCCGGCTCCATGGGGTGCACCTCGTCTCGTGTCTGTGCCCGGCGGGCATCATAGCTGGATAGAGCGCGGGTGGAAAATGCCCCGCGGCCCCCGCCGCCGGTGCGGCTGCAGGAGGTTCGGCGTCAGCCGGACAGGGTGCCTTCGCTCGTCGCGGCCGTCCCCCTCGAGGGTCTGCGAGGCACCTACAGCTCCCGCGTGGCCAGGAACCGGATGTCGGGCCAGCGCTCCGCGGTGAGGTCCAGGTTGACCCGGGTCGGGGCCAGGTACACCAGCTGTCCGTCGCCGTCCTCGGCCAGGTTCTCATAGGCCTTCTCGCGAAAGCGCTTGAGCTCCTTTGCATCGCCGGTGACCACCCAGCGCGCCGTGGCAACGGTGACCGGCTCCACCACGGCGTCCACGCCGTACTCCCCCTTGAGCCGGTGGGCCGCCACGTCGAACTGGAGCACGCCGACCGCCCCCAGGATGATGTCGTTGTTCTTCAACGGCCGGAAGACCTGGGTGGCGCCCTCCTCGCAGAGCTGCAGCACGCCCTTCTGCAGCTGCTTGTTCTTCAGGGGGTCCTTGAGGATCACCCGGCGGAACAGCTCGGGGGCGAAGTAGGGAATGCCCTCGTACTTCAGGTCCTCGCCGTCGGTGAAGGTATCGCCGACCTGGATGGTGCCATGGTTGTGCAGCCCGATGATGTCCCCGGGCCAGGCCTCCTCCACGTGCCGACGCTCGTCGGCCTGGAAGGTGATCGCGTTGGCCACCTGCACGGTCTTGCCCGTGCGCACGTGGCGCATCTTCATTCCCTTGCGGTAGCTGCCGGAGCACACGCGCAGGAAGGCGATGCGGTCGCGGTGCTGCGGGTCCATGTTCGCCTGGATCTTGAACACGAACCCGGAGAACCTGTCCTCCGCGGGCTCCACGGTGCGCTGCACGGCAGCCCGCGCCCGAGGGGCGGGCGCGTACTCCACGAACGCGTCCAGGAGCTCCCGCACGCCGAAGTTGTTGATGGCCGAGCCGAAGAACACCGGGGTCTGGTCACCGCGGCGGTAGGCGTCCAGGTCCAGGGGGTGGCTGGCGCCGCGTACCAGCTCCACCTCCTCGCGCAGCTCCGCCGCCTGGTCGCCGAGCACCTCGTCGAGCCTCGGATTGTCGAGCCCCTGGACGGACTCGCCCGACTGGATCTTGCCGCCATGGTGGGCGCTGAACAGGTGGGTGGTGTCGCTGCGCAGATCGAACACCCCCCGGAAGCGCTTGCCCATGCCGATGGGCCAGGTCACCGGGGCGCAATGGATGCCGAGCACCTCCTCCACCTCGTCGAGGACCTCCATGGCGTCCCGGCCCTCGCGGTCGAGCTTGTTGACGAAGGTGAGGATGGGGGTGTCGCGCAGGCGGCAGACCTCCATCAGCTTGATCGTGCGCTCCTCCACACCCTTGGCGACGTCGATCACCATCAGCGCGGAGTCCACGGCGGTGAGCGTGCGGTAGGTGTCCTCGGAGAAGTCCTCGTGGCCGGGGGTGTCGAGCAGGTTCACCACCCGGTCGGCGTAAGGGAACTGCATCACCGCCGTGGTCACCGAGATGCCGCGCTGCTTCTCCAGCTCCATCCAGTCGGAGGTGGCGTGGCGCGCGGCCTTGCGGCCCTTGACCGTACCGGCGAGCTGGATGGCACCGCCGAACAGCAGCAGCTTCTCCGTCAGGGTGGTCTTGCCCGCGTCGGGGTGGGAGATGATGGCGAAGGTGCGCCTGCGCTCGAGCTCGGAAACGGTGTTTGGCATGTCCAGGATACTGCGGGGAAAAGTGCGGAATTATACCAAGCCGGGCACAGGTCCCGCCATGCGCACGACTCGCACATCGGAGATTGATGGGTTGCGGGGGAGCGCCGACCCTGGCGCAGGCTCCCGCGGAAGCCTGCGGCTCGGCTTAAAGTGCGATCGCCAGGATCAGCGCGTCCTCCCGCCCCGAGCCGGCAGGGTAGTAGGCGCGCCGGACCCCGACCTGGGAGAAGCCGAGCGAGCGGTAGAGGGCCAGAGCCCGGCGGTTGGAGGGCCGGACCTCCAGATAGGCGGTGTCGACGTTGTGGCCCCGGGCCAGGCTGAGGAGCCTGTCCATCAGTCCCCGGCCCACGCCCTGCCCCTGGGCATCGGGGTGCACGCAGACGTTGAGGATGTGAGACTCCCCCACCGCCACGGACATAACCCCGTAGCCGATGACCCGCCCGTCGCGGGTGCACACCCAGCAACAGTACCCCACGCGCAGGCAGTCGCGGAATATGCCCTTTGACCAGGGGAACTGGTAGGCCTCGCGCTCGACGGCCGCCACCGCTTCCAGGTCCGACTCGTGCATCGGACGCAGCCTCAGCAGAGGATCCTTGAGAATGGCACTCATGACAGCTCGCCAAGCCGGGACAGCCCCAAGTATAGCGGGCCCGTTCCGGGAGTT
>JASFUT010000237.1:0-5486 GCA_050050175.1 Chromatiales bacterium | reverse complement strand
GACCCGGGATCGTCTCGACGGAATACTCGTGGAGGTGGACGTCGCGCTCGCCTACCGCAAGGTGACCCAGGCGGAGAACCGTCTGGATGGCGCCAAGGCGCATTTCGGGGAGAGTCCGCTCTCAAGGCCAAGCGGCTCGAGCTGTACGTCTCCCGTAAGGACGGGAAGCGGTTCCCAGAGTATTTCGAGCAGGTCGACGAGCCCCTCCGCCGAGAGTCTCCGGAGGTCCATAACGGGGTTCAGAAGCTCGGTCGGGGGCTGTTAGCCACCCCCTCATCGACGGTGCCGGCGAATTGTCGCGCAGCGCCGCCTGAGTGTCCTCGCGACTTTGTACCGGCCGCGAAAGCTCGGGCCCACTCTTCGGGTCTTATGGACAACGGAATGGTCCGTTGCCGATACAGATCCGGAGGTGTGAGATGAGAACTCTAGCGGTAGTTGGCATGTTGATCTTCGCGGCGGGTGCGGCGAACGCGGGCGAGTGGCGCTCCCCGATCTGGGGGCCGGCATTCAATGGTCATCCCGACCTGGCGGTGCAGTACGTCGACTCGGCCGCCGCGAGCGCTCAGCCGTCCTTCGTCAGCTCTCTGGACAGGATCCAGGAGGGCAATCCCGATGGCTATCCCGCGGGCCATGCGCCCCGCGCGGGCGCGCAGCGCGTGGGGGCCGGATGGATCAGCTCGCTGGACCGGATCCAGGAAGGCAACCCGGACGGCTACCCGCATCCCAGCCTGGACCGCGGCGAAACGCTCGGCGAGCAGGTAAGCGGCGGCGGGACGCGCCAGGGAAGCACGCTCTAGTCGCCCGACTGCGACGCGGCGCACGGACGCGCCGCTTTTCTCGACGGACGAGCCTCGGGATTAGAGGGGCGGCCGCCGGCACCACAGCTCGGCGCGGGACCGGTCGTCGATGAAGGGATAGCACGTATAGGAAGTATGACCGGACCATTGGTTCGCCGACGGTACCTCCGCGCCGCTGTCGGCCCCTCGGATCGGCGGTCACGCAGACTCGCCAAACGTCCCTCCCCATGCTCCTGCCACCCGAATCCGCTCCAACGCTGCGCTCGCCGGCGCCGCGACACCCGCGTGCAGCGAGAACCCTGCTACCCTGCCTACCCTGTTATTGAACGGCTCTGCACACGCCGGCAGCGTCTGGAGTGAACACCTTACGGCCCTGTTGCGGCCCGACGGTGATGCAGTGCGTGATCGACGAGCCCACCGTTCTTCCCATCGCGATTCGAGGTGTCATCCATGGCAGGAACTCGGTGGCCTGCCGACCCCCAGTCCAGCCGGCCACGGTCGGGCCTTTGCCAAACTGCCAAGTGACATTTGTCACTTCGCTTCCGGCTCCCTATCACTCCGGCCTCGCGCTCGCCGCCAGCCAGGTAGCTGTTCTCCTCATCCCGCTCCAGCAACCCCTGCCGCGCGAGATACCGGCCGATGCACAGCGCCAGGGTCTGGGTCATTCGGGTGAGTTCAACGCCCGTCAGTGCTGTTACCCAGCGGAATCGCAGGGATCCTTCCGGACGGTGGACATGCACCCAGTCGAGAAACAGCTGTGCAAGTGCATGTTGAGGTTAAGGGCGCTGCCGAAGCGCTGGATCAGGATGACGGCACCGCTATGGGCCGTCGTACGGGGCAACTCCACGGGGTCCGCAGCTCGGGCAACAACCATGCTGAATGCAGCTGAATGCGATCAGGCCCACGACATGGCAACTCCCGCAGCGCACCCGCAGGTAGCCATGCTCGAGGCGGCCGCACTTGAGGAAGTCCTGGACCTCCTGCTCGACATACCCTGACAATTCCAGACCAGTGCTGCCAGATGCGCCTTGAACTCGGAGTAGTATTCCTCGACAAGTTGATAAAGGAGGGTGCGCTCCGAGCGATGACCAACATAAGGTGGCGCGCGGACACCCGAACTGGCTTCCGCGCCAGCCGGAAACGGCAACGTGATCGCATCCTTGCGACGCCGTACCGTACCGCCGAGTAAGGCGCTGCGAGGCAGCGCCAAACCCGTCTGTTTACCCCTCCCTTGATTCAGAACAGGTCGCTACTGGATGTTCCTGGATTGCAGAAACTGCCGCATCCTCTCGATAATAACCTTGTAGTCCTCCTCAAGTGCGAAATGCCCCGTTTCGAGGATGTTGTAATCGACGTCCTTTACGTCCCGCTTGTAGCCCTCCGCGCCCGACACCGGGAAGAATGCATCATTTCTGCCCCACACAACGAGTACCGGCGGTTGCCTGTCGCGAAGATACTGCTGCCATCTCGGGTAGAGCTTGAGGTTGTTCCGGTAGTCGTAGAACAGGTCGAGCTGTACGCGGTGCTGCCCCGGTCGTGAAATCTTCGCATAGTCGAGATTCCAGTTGTCCGGCGAGATGGAGTCGGGATTTCTTGTCCCGTGGGTGTATTGCCATTTCATGCCTTCGTAGGAAAACACGTTCTCGATAATCGCCCTTTCGAGCGCGGGCGTCCTGTTCTTCCAGTAATCCAGAACAGGCCCCCAACCTTCCGCAGAGATGCCCTCCCGATAGGCGTTGCCGTTCTGGGTGATGATCGTTTGCACCCGCTCCGGGTGCGCGGTGGCGATGCGGAAGCCGATCGGCGCCCCATAGTCCTGAATCATTAGCGAGTATGTTCTCAGGCCGCGCTGCTCAAGGAACTGGTCCATGACCCCGGCAAGGTTGTCGAAGCTGTACGTGAATTCGTCCGGGGAGGGGAAACTGCTCTCGCCGAACCCGGGATAATCCGGTGCGATCAGGTAATAGCTGTCCGACAGCTCCCGAAGCACTTCGCGGTACATGTGCGAGGACGACGGGAAACCGTGCAGCAGTACGATGGCCGGGTCGGTCGGATCTCCGGCTTCCCGGAAAAAGATCTCCAGATCGCCCACCTGTTCCACGCCGTATCGAACGGTCGGCTCCGAGTCGATTGCACCGAGGACAGGACTCACCGCGGCGAAGGCCGCCGCCACCGATGGGCCAGTCAGGCTATTTCTCAACAGTTTCATAGCGTTTTCTCCAGATGTCAGGAGCGACCCACACTCATGAGGCGCTATCTGTGAACGCAACCGGCTGCATGCGTCCTTATGTCTAACTGCCTTATCGCGATTAGACAGGTTAGATAGTAGGCGGTATAGACTAACCTGTCAATAGGGTATAAGATAGTTAGAATGAAACAGAAGGATCCCGATTTCGTTTTCCTGGGCAACAGTGCCGCCGTCGATTTCATCAACACGGAAATGGTAAGCCGCGGTGAACTTGTTGATCTGATTAAGGATGACGCCGACCTCATCCGGTGGACGAAGGAGGCCGGCCTCGCCAACGAACCCACGCTGACGACCGGCGACCTGTCGACCGCAAAGACGTTACGATCGGCCTTGAAGGACCTTTACCACGCGAGCGTGGATCGGCGATCCGCCGGACGAGGATCGCTGGCCACGGTTAACCGGCACCTGGCGAACCACGCGACACATGAAGTGCTGCGGCCCGGGTCCAGTCGCGGTGACTTCGAGCTCGTGCCAGACAATACGGCTTCACGTGTTGCCGCGCTGCTGGCCAACCTGGCCTATGAAGGCGCGGTGCTATTGGCCTCGCCGCAGGCATCACGACTCAAACGCTGCGGCAATCCGGAGTGTGTGCTGATATTTCTCGATACGTCACGCAGCCAGAAACGACGCTGGTGCAGCATGGAAACCTGCGGCAACCGGGCAAAGGTGGCAAAACATTATCGGAGACAGACGCAGTAGCCGACAGGCGGGCGGCCCGGAATGAGCCTTTTGTCGATCGCCGGCTCGAATATGTAAACTTGAGAATCACCGGCTCTTGTTCGGCGGGGATGATTTGTGAATCGCAGCCGGGTGCCCTTCCGTTCATCGACATCGCCTTCGCATAACCATTCCACTTGACTGCCAGATACCAGACCCTCGGTGCGCGCGCGAATAACCACTTCCTGTTGATCGAATCCGAAGAGTCCGCTCGTCTCTCGCACAGGCTGCGCTTCGACATCCGAGGTCGACCAACCGCTCAGGCCCCGGGGCGTTGTAAGCGCTTCGTACTCTGCCGGCGGCGATCCGCGAACGTTGGCGTATAACAAGCCTGTTACACGCGGTCGGGTCGTCTGCCCCGAGGGATGGCGAGCAACGCCCTCCCCACGCGAGAACCGGAAGACGTGCCGTCTCCCCGTTCTCCTTTCATCGAGGGGCGCCCAGGCGCATGGGGCACATCCGGCTCGGGCGGCCAAGAGGGGCGCCGCCATGCACGGTCCGCGCGGCACCGGGCGCGGCGGCGTCTGCGGCAGTGGCGGCATCGACAACGTTCCCGCAAGCTCAGTCCAGCACCTCGCGCAGCTTCTTGCGGGCCCGGAATACTCGGGTCGCCACGCCGGCACTGGAGATGCCCACGACCTCCGCGATCTCCTTCAGATTGAGCCCGAAGAGCACCTGCAGGACGAGAGGCTCGCGGTACTCCGCCGGCAGGGCCGCCAGTGCACGGCGCAGCACGAAGGCCTCGGTGGAGGTGTCGTAGCCTCGGTCAGGATGGGCAGGGTTGCCGACAGACTCGAGGCTGTCATGCGGTCGCCTGGTGGCGTAATGCCGCGCATGCTCTCGGCGCAGGATAGTGAACAGCCAGTACTTCGCCGCGGAGTCGGCCCGCAGCCTGTGGAATCCGCGCCAGGCCCGGAGGAGAGTCTCCTGAACCAGATCCTCCACCAGGGCGTGGTCGTGAGAGAGCCAGTAGGCAAAGCGGTAGAGGTCGCGGGAATATCGCCGTACGAGCGCGTCGAAGCGCCGCCGCTCCGCCTCGGGTGGCGATTCGCCCTGATCGATTGCCTGGAGGGAGATGGTCTCAGTGTTCATGGCTGTGGCCTCGCTGTCCCGGTGGGTCGGGCTCCGGGAACGATTCCGAAGGTGTCGGGTCGCCGGAGCGTACGCAGGACGGACGGCGGAGTACGGCGTGCGAGGCCCGGACCGGCCGGCTGCCGCCATTCACCGCGGACCGGGCATCTCTCCCGGGCGTCCGCCTTTCCACAGGGCCGGAAGCAATAGCCGTTCCAGCTCTTCGCATCTTGTATAAGGGATTGAAAGTGCGTGAAAATCGCGCCCTTCGATCCGGCGCGGACCGTTCCAAGTGCTGCGAGGGCCACAGCTATTGGCGGGCTGCCCACAAACGGCTGCCGAAGTTCGGTGGCAATGGCAGCCTTGCTGGCTGTTTGCGGAGACGAGAAAAGACAGGGGGAATGACCGGCTTCTGCTCATGTCGCCGGCACGCTCGGCGTGCCGGCGGCTGGCGTCCGAATGCTTCCCTCCCATTATCTCCCTGACGTGGCCGACATCCCCGCGGAATTCAGCGCACGAGCTTGAACGCGCTAGGCGCGAGGAGCTTTCTGGATGCCTAGCTTGCGCATGCGATAACGCAGCGTGCTCGGTTTCAATCCGAGCACCGTGGCGGCTCCCCTGGGCCCTTCGATCCTCCACTCACACCGGCCGAG
>JASFUT010000236.1:0-5511 GCA_050050175.1 Chromatiales bacterium | reverse complement strand
GAGGTTGGACGGCGCCTGCTCCGGATCGGGCTTCTCGACCATGTCCGAGACACGGAAGGTGCGCTCGTCGATCGCGGTCCCGGCGATCACGCCGTACTTGTCCGTGTCCCGCGGCTCCACCTCCTCGACCGCCACGACGCTGCACTGGTGCTCGCGGTAGATCTCCATCATCTGCGACATGATTGGCTCCGGGTCTCCGACGCAGAGGTCGTCGGCCAGCACTACGCCGAAGGGCTCGTTGCCGATCAGCACGTCGCCGGTCAGGATCGCGTCCCCGAGCCCGCGCATCTCACGCTGGCGCGTGTAGGTGAAGGTGCAGTGCTCGCGCAGGTCCCGGATGCCGTCGAGTCGATGCTCCTTGGTGCTCCCCATGATCTCGTGCTCGAGCTCGTAGGCAATGTCGAAGTGATCCTCGATGGCGCGCTTGCCCCGTCCGGTCACGAAGGCGATCCGGTGCATGCCCGCCGCGTAGACCTCCTCGACGCCATACTGGATCAGGGGCTTGTTGAGTATGGGGAGCATCTCCTTGGGCATGGCCTTGGTGGCCGGAAGGAAGCGGGTGCCGTAGCCGGCGACGGGGAAGAGGCATTTCTTGATCATCGACTGCTGTCCTCGTGGCTTTTGCGATATTCCTGGTCGGCGGGGAGCGCAGTGCGCAGGATGCTCAACCCTCCAGGCCCTGCGCCAGTGGGCGGTACTGCAGCGAGTAGAACATCTCCAGGTAACGGCGGGTCTCCACCCGCTGCAGCCCGGTGACGTACTTCCAGAAGCCGTAGACCCGCGAGAGCGTCATCATGCGCTCGGCGTAGCGCCTCCAGGTGTAGTGGGAGTCCACCCGCGCCAGGCCGCCGTCGGAGATCTTCTTCCAGTACTCGGGCTCGTCCCGGCAGCGACGGAAGAAGTCCGCCATGCGCTGCGCCGTCACCTCGCCGTGATTGGGGTCCAGATGGAAGCCCGATACGCCGTCCTCGATGATCTCGACCGGGCCCCCGTATGCCGTGGCGAAGGTGGGCAGGCCGCAGCCCATCGCCTCGATCACCGTCAGGCCGAAGGCTTCGAACAGCGCCGGCTGCACGAAGGCCCCCCGCCGGTCGGCGATGCACCGGTAGATCTCGCCGTTGCGCTCCTTGTCCACCTGCCGCTCGATCCAGCGGACCTGGCCGTCAAGGTCGTAGCGGTCCATGAGCTGGTGCATGAGCTCGATCTGGGCCCGCTCCTCTTCGTCATTGGAGCGCGCGGGATCGATGAACCCCGAGGCCACGAGCAGGTTGGCCTCGGCCCGCAGCGCATCGCTCTGCCCGTACCACTCCACGAGCCCCGTGATGTTCTTGATCCGATCCATGCGGGCCAGGGTGAACAGCAGGGGCTTCTCGCGGTCCCGGAGCATCCCGCGGGTCGGAGCGGCCTCCGCGTCGCCGAAGATGAGCGCCTCGATCTCGTCGTGCAGGTGCGCGAAGCGGCGCTCGGTCTCGTAATAGGGGAAGTAGATCTCCGGGTCGGCCCCGGGGGAGACGATGTTGAATTTCGGGTCGTAGACGTCGATGCCCTGCACCACCCGGTACAGGCCCGGCATGGTGTAGCTCATGTAGCTCTCGTACTGGCCCACACCGTCTCGGGTGCCGGCAATCTCCTGGTAGGTGCTGGTGATGATGAAGTCCGCCGTGTTCATGGCGATCAGGTCGGCGGTGAACTGGCAGGAGAAGTGGTAGTGGGGCTCGTTGGCCTGCCAGTAGAGGTCCGAGTAGAGGTACTTGGTCTTCTCGAGGGCGTGTGCGATGTTGCACTGGGTCACGCCCAGGCGCTGGGACATCAGCGAGGCCACCAGGTTGCCATCGGAGTAGTTGCCGATGATCAGGTCCGGCCGGCCGCCCAGCTCGGCCAGCACCTCGTGCTCGGCGGTTTGGGCGAATCGCTCGAGATAGGGCCAGATCTCGAACCTGGATACCCAGTGGGGCACCACCTCGCCGGTGGCGCTGTGGAAGGGCACGCGCAGGATCCGGGCGTGGCGGGTGCCGGCGATGGGCTCCAGGCGCTGATCGCAGGTGGTACCGTCCGCCTCCGGGATCAGACGGGTGAGCACCACGATTCGCGGATCGATATCCAGGCCCTGCTGATAGAGCCGCTCGCACATCTCCTGCTCCAGGGCGCGGACCTGGTCCAGGATGTAGACGACCTGCCCGCCGGTATCCGGTCGGCCCAGCACGTTGGACTGTCCGAAGAACCCGTGGGGCGATATGACGGCCAGGGAGAAGATCATCGGGATGCGCCCGAGGAAGGTCTCGACGTTGGACGGCGACGGCGCCTCCAGGATGTCGAGCAGCACCCGCATGGTCGCCCGGGTGCTCTGGGCGTCGCGGCCCCACCCCGGCTCGAAGCCTAGGTGGCGCAGCTCGTGCACCGCCTCCTCCCACTCGGTCTCCGTGTCCAGGTGCACGAGCAGGTCCTCGGCATCGCGCAGGGCGTCGCGCAGGCCCTGGAGATCGATGATCGAGCCGTTGAGCATGAGCTGCTGGTTGCCGTAGCGGTGCATCCGCAGGAACTGCAGCAGGTGCTGGGCGCCCTTGCCCAGCTCGTCGAACAGCCGGCTCGACAGGCGCCGGTTCAGGAATTCGACGCCGCGGCCGATGGAGGCGGACTCCTGCAGCTTGTAGAACTCCCGTGAGAAGGGCTCGAGATCCACCTCGAGAACCCATGCGTCCTCCGGCACCCGGGCGGCGAGGCGCTCCTTGAAGTGGAGAAACTCCGCGACCGGGACCTCCTCGACGTCCATGGTCGCGACGTGGATGCGCAGGAAGCTCCAGCGGGCCACGCGCTTTCGCAGGGCGAAGAAGATCCACGAGTGGTCCAGCACGGCCTCCTGGCAGAGCTCGAAGGCGTCCGCCAGAGGGCATCGCTGCAGCGCCCCGGTATCGTCCGCCCGGCACAGCTCCCCGAACGCGTCCAGCAGCTCGCTGCGCAGCAGGAACGGCCGGTCCAGCGCCAGCAGGTTGTGCATCACGCGATGCCCCTCGCGGCGGTTCTCTCGCAGGTAGTCCTTCAGGCGGGTGACCGGGTCGACTTGCGGGCGAGGCGTCATCGAATGCCCCAGATCCGGGTGAACGGCTCGTAGAAGGTCGAGTCCCGGCTCGTGGCTCCCCGCAGCCCCACCACCGCCGAGGCGAACTCCTGGGCGTGGTCCAGGGTGTCCTCCGGGTCCCAGCCCAAAGTCAGGCCCAGGATCAGCACGGAGGCGAAAGCGTCCCCCGCGCCGACGGTGTCCACCACCTTCAGCCGATGGCTCGGCCTGACCTGCACGGTCCCGCCCCGGGCATCCCGGGCCATGGCCCCCTCGCTTCCCCGGGTCACGAACAGGGTCTCGAGACCGAAGCGGTTCTGCAGGGAGTCCATGCGGGCATCGAAGTCGTCCATATCCGGCACCAGGGTGGCCAGCTCGCCGCCGTTGAGCTTGGCCCAACGGGCCCCGTCGAGGGCACGCAGGGCCGAGTCGCGGGTGCACCAGGGCTCGCGCAGGTTGACGTCGACGAATACCGGCGCCCCGTATTGGCTCTTGCACCGTTCGAGGGCCGTACGGGAGTCGGGACCCCTGAGCGCCAGGGTGCCGTGATAGAGCAGCGAGCCGTGTGCCGGGGGCAGGGAGTCGCCGTCGATGTGGTCGTACGCCTGATCGGTCAGGATGTCGTAGCTCGGCTCGTCGTCCTCGATGCTGACCTGGACGGCGCCCGTGGGGTGCGCCGAGTCGAGCTGGAGCCCGGAGGTGTCCATGCCCCAGTGCTCCATGGCGTCGCGGATGTCGCGGCCGTAGGGGTCCTGTCCCACCCGACTCACGAACAGCGGATCGAGGCCGAAGGCCTGCAGGTTCCACGCGACGTTGAACGGGGCGCCGCCCAGGACTCTCGAGCCGTCGGGGAACCGGTCGAAGAGCACCTCGCCGAAGATCACGGGTCGGATGGCGTCAGGCATGGTCATGGCGGGCGTCCTGGGGTCATCAACGTGTTCGGGCAACTTACCAGACACACGGTGGAAAGCAACGCCGTCACCCTCGGGTGAACGGCGGCCGCCGCCCGGGGCAGCGGGCCGGCCCTGGGCCTGCGATGGGCCCGGTGTGCACCGTATCCGGGCACGGTCAACCGATGTGGGGGCGATGGCGAGCCGGCCGCCATGGCGCCGGAAGCCGTCGGGGACCGGCCCCCGCGCAGGAGCCGCCGGGCGGCGGGACAGGCGCTCCGCGAGCTCACCAGGGGCGATCCATGCGGGGCGGGAATGCAGGTTGCCTGCCGCCGCGGCCGGGCCCCGGGCTCAGTCCGACCAGTCGGCGGTTTCGGGCAGATAGTGGGCCAGGCCCTCGATGATTCCGGCGCTGTAGTTGCCGTTCATGCCCTTGAAGCCGCCGCGGGCCAGGTACAGGGCGTCGGCGTTGTGCCGGCGCCGGGCCTCCTGCAGCGCCTGGGCGCGGACCACCTCGGTGGCGTTGGCCACCAGGACCGCGGGGAGGGTGCTGGTGAGCACCGGCAGGTCGTTGCCGCTGTCGCCGGCGAACAGGAGGTGGTCCTGCTGGAATCCCTGGTGCCGCATCAGGAACTCGATCGCGTGCAGCTTGCCGGCCGAGACCGGGAGCACGTCGAGGAGGCCCCGGGGCACCGTCTCGTCCAGGCTCCAGATCAGCTGTGCGCGGACCCCCTTCGAGCGCAGGCGCTTCTGCAGCCCGGGAAGGAGTGCGCCTTGCTCCAGATCGGCCGGGGCGTAGTAGCTGAGCTTGAAGCGCCCCTGCTTCTCCGGCTCCTGCAGGCGCAGTGTTGGGTTGTGGCCCAGTACCTCGTGCAGGTCGGCGTGGCCCAATCCCGCCCAGTCCCGTCCGATCGTCTCCGCCCATGACTCCCAAAGGGTCCAATGCCCTCCGGACACCCCGTAGATGCTGGTCCCCACGTCGCCGACCACGAAATCCGGGGCCGGCACGTCGTAGGTCTCGATGGCCTCGAGCACCAGGCCGCGATGCCTGCCCGTGACGTAGGCCAGGGCGACGTCGGGCCGGGCCGCCAGCCGCCGGAACCGCGGTCGGGCCTCCGGCGACTCCGGCTGGGGGCCGTTCGGCAGGAGGGTCCTGTCCAGGTCCGTGCAGACCAGGATCCGTCCGCCCACCTCAGGCCGCGTCGTTCTTGGGGCTTGGGACCCTGCACTCGCCCAGGAAGTCGTAGTGGTCGATGGCCTCCAGGATGCCCTCGGCATAGGGCTTCTTGGCGAAGTAGATGCGCTCGATGTCGGTCAGCCGCGAGAGCTCCTCATGGTGGCGGTTGGCCACCACCACCCCCAGCGTGTTGCCGCGCATCATGTCCTCGTCGGCGCCTGAGCCGCCGGCCACCAGGATGTGCTCCAGGGGGATGTCCCATTGGTGGGCGAAGTAGCGCAGGGCGAGCCCTTTGGAGGCGCGCACCGGGACTATGTCCAGGAACTGGCCGAAGGAGAGGATCGTGTTGACCGCCTGCTCGCCCTGATGGAGCAGCCGGTTGATCTCGT
>JASFUT010000235.1:0-5519 GCA_050050175.1 Chromatiales bacterium | reverse complement strand
TCCAACCTCCCGATGAATGCGGAAACCCGATTTCCCGCCGAGCTGTCCCAACGGGTGCTGGACAATCTCAGTACCTCCGTCGTCCTGTTCGACGCCGATCTGCGGGTCAGCTACGTCAACCCCTCCGCCGAGATGC
Source organism: Chromatiales bacterium (assembly GCA_050050175.1). Lineage (GTDB taxonomy): Bacteria > Pseudomonadota > Gammaproteobacteria > Chromatiales > Chromatiaceae > CAVQCX01. The sequence goes on along the minus strand of JASFUT010000235.1, from coordinate 5,383 downwards.
TGTTCGCCCTGAGCGCGCGGCACCTGCGTGGCCAGCGGGCGCAGGACGTGATCGCCTGCACGGGAGGAAAGGCCCTGTCGAATCTGAAGCGGGCCATGCGCTCAGGCCACCCGTTCACCGAGCGCGAGAAGATCCTGGCGCTCCCGGACGGGCGTGAGATCACCGTCGACTGCACCATCATCCCGCTGAGCGATCCCCAGGGTGGCACCGCGCTGCTCGTCGAGCTCCAGCAGGTGGACCGCCAGCTGAGAATTTCCCGCGAAGAGAACCTGTTCGTGCAGCACCAGGCCGCGCGTGCGCTCATCCGGGGCCTCGCGCACGAGATCAAGAATCCCCTGGGGGGGCTCAGGGGCGCGGCACAGCTGCTCGAGCACGATCTCCCGGACCCGGCCCTCGCGGAGTACACCCGCATCATCATCGACGAGGCGGATCGTCTCCAGGCCCTGGTGGACCGCCTGCTCGGCCCGAACCGGGTGCCGAACTACGCCATGATCAACATCCACCAGGTGCTGGAGCGGGTGTATGTTCTGGCCAGCGCCGAGGTGCGCGGCCGTGTGCGTATCCAGCGCGACTACGATCCGAGCATCCCCGACCTCTGCGCTGATCAGGACCAGCTGATCCAGGCACTGCTGAACATCGTTCGCAACGCCGTGCGCGCGGTCTCCGCCGAAGGCGGGCGGGTGGTCCTGCGCTCCAGGGTCCTGCGGCAGTTCACGATCGGCAACCATTGCCACCGCTTGGTCGCGCAGGTGGACATCGAGGACGACGGCCCGGGTGTTTCGGAAGACCTCAAGGGCCGGATCTTCTACCCGATGGTCTCCTCGAGCCAGGGCGGTCAGGGCATCGGCCTGTCCATTGCGCAGTCCCTCATCAGCCAGCATGGCGGCCTGATCGAATGCCGGAGCAGACCGGGGCAAACCGTATTCACAGTATTTCTGCCGGTGGAGAATCCTAATGCCTAGAGGGAACCGGGTCTGGGTGATCGACGACGACCGGTCCATCCGGTGGGTGCTCGAGCGGGCGCTGCAGCGGGCCGACATGGACGTGCGTACCTTCGACAATGCCGCGGACGCCCTGGCCGCGCTGGATGCCGACCGGCCGGACGCCGTGGTGTCGGACATCCGCATGCCCGGCATCGACGGGCTCGAGCTTCTCGAGCGTATCCACGATCGCCATCCCCAGCTTCCCGTCCTCATCATGACCGCGCACTCCGATCTGGACAGCGCCGTCTCGGCGTTCCACGGCGGCGCCTTCGAGTATCTGCCCAAGCCGTTCGACGTGGACGAGGCGGTGGATCAGGTCCGGCGCGCCTGCAGGCAGGGCCATCGGGACGATCGGGACCGCGACCTGCCCGCCTTGAAGGCGCCGGAGATCATCGGTGAGGCACCGGCGATGCAGGAGGTCTTCCGGGCCATAGGTCGTCTCGCCCGCTCCAATATCACCGTGCTCATCAACGGCGAGTCCGGTACGGGCAAGGAGCTGGTCGCCCGCGCGCTCCACCGTCACAGTCCCAGGGCCGAGAAGCCCTTCATCGCACTGAACATGGCAGCGATCCCGCGCGATCTGCTCGAGTCCGAGCTGTTCGGCCACGAGCGCGGTGCCTTCACCGGCGCCCAGAACCGGCGGCTCGGGCGCTTCGAGCAGGCCGACGGCGGCACCCTGTTCCTGGACGAGATAGGCGACATGCCTCCCGAGCTGCAGACCCGCCTGCTGCGGGTCCTGGCCGACGGGGAGTTCTATCGGGTTGGCGGCCACGAGCCGGTGCAGGTCGACGTGCGCATCATCGCCGCCACCCACCAGGATCTCGATCGTCTGGTACAGGCGGGACGTTTCCGCGAAGACCTCTTCCACCGCCTGAACGTGATCCGTGTCCACCTGCCCTCGATGCGGGAGCGCCGGGAGGACGTGCCGCTGCTGATGGAGCACTTCCTGCAGAGCGCCTCCCGGGAGCTCGGCGTGGAGCCCAAGCGCCTGCTGCCTGACGCGCTCGCGCGCCTGCGCGAGTGCGACTGGCCCGGCAACGTCCGGCAGATGGAGAACACGGCCCGCTGGCTGACGGTGATGGCGTCAGGGGCGGAGGTGCATGCCGAGGACCTCCCGCCCGAGCTCCAGGCCCGCCGGCCGGCCGCTGACGGCGCCGCGGGGGACTGGGAGGGCGCTCTTCGGGCCTGGGGCCGCGAGCGCCTCGCGGCGGGACAGGGGGCGCTGCTGGACGAGGCGCTGCCCGCCTTCGAACGGGTCATGATCCGTGTAGCCCTCGAGCGGACCGCCGGTCGTCGCCAGGAAGCGGCCAAGCTGCTCGGCTGGGGCCGCAACACCCTGACCCGGAAAATCAAGGAGCTGCGCATGGACGACGCCGGACACCCCGAGTCCCCCGCCTGAGGGGCGCTCTTTAAAGCGGCTTGCGCGCCCCCATGTTGCGCCCAGGCCCCGCAACAGGACCCTCTACGTGGACAGCAGCAGCATTGAACTGCCGGGCAGCACCATCCAGGCGGTGGAGGTCGAGGGCGAAACGGTGCGAATCCGATTCGAGCCCGCCTACATCATCAAGACCATGACGGGCTCCGCCGAGCGGACGAAGTGGCGGCAGGTTGGTGAGCTCGTGTTCGACGGCGCCGAGCTCCAGGCCGATCCGCCCCCTCTCCCGGCCGTCTGCGCGGGAGGCGACGTGGGCGAGAATATCTACACGTACCGCGACATGGTCCCGGTCCCCCTGGAGAGCCGCGGAAGGGCCCACTGCGATCTGGCCGTCGAGGGCACGGACCTTCGCATCCGCGTGGACGGCGAAGGGGTCCGCCTGGTGATGGAAGAAGTCCCCAAGTACGTCGAGCATATCCGCCCGGAGTGATGCCTCGCGATCGTGTCCCGGGGTCGGTCCTCACCCCGACGCCAGGCGGTGGGCCGCGCGCGTCGTCTCGGGCAGCCGGTACCGCGGAGTGCAGGCGAGCACGTAACCCAGGGCGGTCTCCAGCGCCACGCGGTGGCCGACCGAGACATAGAGGGGCTTGACTCCGGCCCGCGTGCGAAGGACCGCCCCGATCGTTTCCCCGTCGTCGGTCAAAGGGACCCACTCCCCCTTGGCCTCGGGTACCGGGCCGTGCATGCCGACCAGCCGGGTCTTCGCCACGCCGATGCTCGGGATGTCCGCAAGAACGCCCAGGTGGCAGGCCAGGCCGAAGCGGCGCGGATGGGCGTAGCCCTGTGCGTCGCACAGCAGGAGCTCAGGGGCCCGATCGAGGAGGTCGAGTGCGTCCAGGACCGCCGGCAGCTCACGGAACGACAGCAGCCCCGGCACGTACGGAAAGCTCGTGGGCCGGCGCGCCACGGCCTGATCGACGGGCTCGAGCGACGGGAGGTCCAGCACGGCCACCGCTGCTCGGGTCACCCGCCCCCCTGCCTCGAAGCCGACGTCCACCCCCGCCACGCGGCGCACGCAGCCGATGCGGTCCTCCACCACAACCCGGTCCCTGAGCCGCTCCTGGAGGGAGCGTGCCTCGGCAGCTGAGATGTCCCAGCGGTGGCGGAGGCCCCGGCCCATGGCCTCAAGGGCCTCCGGCGACCGGCTCGCAGCCATCGTGAAGCCCGGTTATCATGCTGAATTTAAATGGTTTTATGGCCGACGGTCCTTTCGTGATATAGTTTTTCGCCCGACAATCACAGATTTCCGCGTAAGTTACCGGAGACAGCGCGGCCGACGCAGTACCGCCGGGGCGGCGGTGCGGACGAGCCTCCAGCACAGGCCGGCGCCCGACGAGCCGCCCACCAGACCCGACGCCCGACCCCCCTGGATGATCGTCGGTCCGCCGAGCGGACAGGAGCCCCTCACCCCGCTGATTCCTGTCGGGCGCGTCCCGGCGGCTGCTCCGGTACCAAACAGGAGGTGGGCAATGAGTCAGACCGCGATGCTGCACAGGCGCGCCATCGAGGCCCCCGTGGAAGGGACCGATGGGCGCCGCTTCCAGGTCTATACGGAGCGGGACATCGACCGCCTCGACGCGCTCAAGCGGCTCCCGGCGGAGCACCGCTTCGATATGAAGGTCGTCGCGAGCGTGCTTCCGTTCCGCGTCAACCGGTACGTGATCGACGAGCTCATCGACTGGAGGCGCGCGCCCGACGATCCGATCTTCCGCCTGACCTTCCCGCAGCGGAGCATGCTCGAGCCCGGCATGTACGAGCGCATGGCCGAGCTTCACCGGCGCGGCGCCGACAGGCAGGAGGTGCAGGCCCTGGCCCGGGAGCTGCGCGCCGGTCTCAATCCCCACCCGGCGGGACAGCTGCAGCTGAATATCCCCCGCACGGGCGACGGCGAGGCCATCCCCGGCCTGCAGCACAAGTATCGGGAGACCGTTCTCTTCTTCCCGAGTCAGGGCCAGACCTGCCATTCCTACTGCACCTTCTGCTTCCGCTGGGCCCAGTTCGTCGGCGACAAGGAGCTGCGCATGGCCTCCTCCGAGGCGAACGCGCTTCACCGCTATCTGGGCGAGCACCCAGAGGTCTCCGATCTGCTGGTCACCGGCGGGGACCCGATGGTCATGAAGACGCGCAATCTCATTCGTTACCTGGAGCCCCTGCTGGAGTCCGGCTACGACCATGTCCGCACGGTGCGTATCGGCACCAAGGCGCTCAGCTTCTGGCCGTACCGCTTCGTAACCGACGACGATGCCGATGAGCTGATTGCTCTGCTGCGACGCCTGGTGGCGGGCGGCAAGCATGTCGCGATCATGGCGCACTACAATCACTGGCGCGAGCTCGACACCCCCATCGCCGTCGACGCCATCCGGCGTGTGCGCTCGACCGGCGCGGAGATCCGCAGCCAGGGGCCTCTCCTCGCCCACATTAACGACGATCCGGACGTCTGGGCCAGGCTCTGGCAGAAGCAGGTGGAGCTCGGGATCATCCCCTACTACATGTTCGTGGAGCGCGACACCGGGGCGCGCCACTATTTCGAGGTGCCGCTCGCCCGGGCGTGGCGGGTCTATCGCGAGGCGATGCAGCGGGTGTCGGGGCTGGGGCGCACGGCCCGCGGTCCGAGCATGAGCGCCGCCCCCGGGAAGGTGGAGATCCAGGGCGAAGCCGAGATCAACGGCGAGCGCGTCTTCGTCCTTCGCTTCATACAGGGCCGGCACCCGGACTGGGTCCAGCGGCCTTTCTTCGCCCGGTACGACGAGACGGCCACCTGGCTGCATCACCTCAAGCCCGCCTTCGGCGAGGATGAGTTCTTCTTCGAAGAGGCGTACCGGACGATCCGCCGGGAACGGGCGGGGGAGCACTGACCGGCGCGAGGTCGCGGGCCGCACGCCATCCAATCGCCGTTCAGGCAGCGCCGGAACCGCTGCGCGGCAGCGATTTCGGGCCCCTGAAACGAGCGAGCCCGGTCCTGGGA
>JASFUT010000234.1:0-5521 GCA_050050175.1 Chromatiales bacterium | reverse complement strand
GCGGCGAGTATCTCCTCCGGCCGGGTGCTGTTCGCCGAATACCCGAGGGCCTTGAGCGCCATGCCGATGACGTCGCGGGCGTTGCGGATCAGTGCGACCCTGCCGCGCAGTCTCTCCGGGGGATCGAAGAGCTCCATCCAGCTGACGACGTCTCCGCCAACCAGGTCTCTGCGGTACGCGATGCCGGTGCTCCCCCAGAAGTAGGGCGCCGCGTAGCCTTCGGAGTCGCGCACCGCCTGGTGCCATGGGGGCGGGATGTGCCGCAGGTTGGGCACGGCCGCCGGCGTCAGCGGAGCGAGCCAGCCGAACCGGCGGTAGACCGGTAGGCTCGGGCTGTTGACGACCACCAGATCGAAGCCCTTGCCGTTGGTCTTTACGAGGATCTCGTCCCGGTGGTCGTCCGTCTCGAAGTACACCAGGCGGACCCCGACGCCGCGACTGCGCTCGAACGCCTCGACGAGCGCGGGATCCACGTACTCCTCCCAGGTGAGGAAGACCAGCTCGGGGCGTGACGGCGCCGCCTCGCCGCCGGACCGGACCTCCGCCGGGACGCACGGATGCATGACCGTCAGGCCCAGAACGCATCCCAACACCCGCCACGCTGTTGTCACCGGTCTCCCCGCTCCGAAGGCGCGACCGGCCGGATTCACCCCTTGAAAACGGTTGCAGCAGCGCGCCCATTCGGGCCTGTTCTTCTGGTCGGCGGCGGGCCCCTGGCTCCAGCCGAGACCAGCCGGTCGGTCAGTCCGTCGCGGGCCCAGGAGCTCCCCCGACGACCAACCTGATGCCCGTGCCCCGGGCGGCAGGGTGCACGCGCCCCTGCGACTCCCCGTCGCCGCTCAGCAGGGGCGAGGCCCTCGAGGCGCACCGCCGAGGGGCGCCGATAAGGACTTGTTTAGCATGTTTTGCCCATGCCGGAAACCAAGCATCCGCGCGGGGATGGCGGCGAGCATCCGCCGGTCCTGCCTGGCGGATCACAGCTGGTGACGCCTCGGCCCTCAGCCGAGCCGCTCGAGCTCGGTGATTCCGCCTGCGTTCTTCGCGTCGACCTTGCGGTAGAGGTCGTTCAGGGCGGCCTGCAGGGCCTCTTCGATCACGGGATGGTAGAAGGGCATGCGCAGCAGGTCACCGACCGTCAGTCCCTGCTGTATGGCCCAGGTGAGGAGGTGGGCCAGGTTCTCGCCCTTGGGGGCGACCATCTCGGCGCCGAGCAGCCTGCCGGTGCGCCTGTCCGCGTAGACCCTGAGCAGGCCCTTGTTCTTCGCCATGATCAGCGCACGGCCCACGGGGCCGAACATCATCTCCCCCACGGCGGTGCTCTCCTGGTCCAGCTCCGACCAGCGCATGCCCACCGTGCAGATGTTGGGGTCGCAGAAGTTGATGGTCATGGGGACCTTGCGCTTGAACGCGGCGACCGCCTCGTGGACCGCGTTGTAGCCCGCGATCCGGCCCTCGTCGCCCGCCTCGTGCAGCACCATGCGCTCGCCGGTCACGTCTCCTGCGATGAAGATCGGGTGATTCCCCACCTGCATGGTGGCGCGGTTGTGAACGGGGATGCCGCGCTCGTCCAGCTCGACGCCGATGTTCTCCAGACCCAGGTTGTCCACATTCGGGCGCCGCCCGATGCTGCACAGAACCTTGTCCACCAGCACGGTCTGCTCGCCTGCGGTCACCCGAAGCCTGCCGCCGTCCTCGTGGATCTCGGGCACATGGCCCAGCCAGATGGGGAACTCCTTGCCGAGGGCGTCCACCGCGGCCTTGCTCACCTCCGGGTCCTGGAGACCGCCGATGCCTTCGAAGGCGTCTATGCCCGTGACCTCGATGCCCATACGGTGAAGGGACTGGCCCATCTCCAGACCGATCACACCGAGCCCGACGACTGCCATCGCCTCCGGGAGCGCCTCCTGCTCGAACAGGGTGTCGGTGGTGACGATGCGCTCGCCGAAGCCGCGCCACTCCTCGGGGACCACGGGGCTGGATCCGGTGGCGATGACGATCCGCGAGGCCCGGATGCGCCGGCCCTCCACGTCCAGGAGGTCCGGCTCCAGGAACCGCGCGTAGCCCTCGATGAACTCGTCTCCCAGCTCGTCGGTGCTCGAGGACAGCACGCGGTCCACGAAGGTGTCGCGCAGGTCGCGGACGTACTCCATCGCCTCCGGCAGATCGATGCGGATGTCCTCGTGGCCCGCGATGCCGTAGCGGTTGTAGACCATGCGGCGGTGGATGTCCTCGGCGACCTGGATCATCGCCTTGGAGGGCATGCAGCCCACCCGCGCACAGGTGGTGCCCGGCTCCCCGCCGTTGATCAGCACGAAGCTCTTGTCGCTCCGGCGCACCTGGCTGAGGGCGTAGAGGCCGGCGCTGCCGGACCCGATGATCGCGACGTCGACGCTTTTCTCTTCCACGGGGAGCTCCTGGGCAAGGCATGAAGGGACTCCTGCGGGATTCTAAACGCCCGGGACTCTGCATCCCACCCCGGCGCCGGGGCCAAGACCCTGCGCCCGGCGGGCTTGTAGGCCGTCCCTGCGGTGCGGCCGGTCGCGGGGAGAGCGGTTGCTGCAGCCCGCCCCTGTCTACCGTCTACCGTCGACCTTGCCCGGATCGATAGGCGGGAGCCGCGGCTTGTCGACGGGGCGGAAGCGGTACTGGGTCTGTGTGAGCCGGCCGTCTTTGCGCATCGGCCATTCCACCAGCTCGGGCTCGGGTCTGCGGTTGTCGCTGACCGGGGCCGGGGGGGGCTCGGGGGGGGCAGCGGCCCACCCGGGCGCTGGGGCGAACATGGCCGGGGCCGCCGCCATGATCGGGGGCGGTCCGCCGAAGCCGCGACTCTTGGAGCTGGTGCCAAAGCTCATGCAGAAGAAGGCCTGGGCCGGGCCGGCCCAGAGCAGCGCTGGAATCAGCACGGCGGCGGCGAGGCTAGAGGTCCGGGTAGAGGCGCCCAGGGCCGAGGACGCCCCCCGGGTCGAACACCGCCTTGAGGCGTCGGTGGATTGCCGCCAAGGCGGGCGCCAGAGGCTCGAAGACGGGGCCGTCGCGGTCGCCATGGCGAAAGAGTATGGCATGGCCCCCGGTTTTCGCCACCTTTGCGCGGATCTCCCCGGCCGGCGCCCCGGTCTTGACCCAGCGCTGCCCCCCGGCCCAGTCGATCAGCGTCGGTCCCTCCACGACGCCTGCCGGCGTTGCCGGCGGCAGCGAGAGCCTCCACAGGGGGAGAGGGTCGGCGAAGAATCCCAGGCGCTGATCGCGCAGGTCCGTCCAGAAGCGCTCGCCCTCGTCCGACAGCTCCCCGCCGAGGGCGGCGCGGTGGGCCGCCAGCACCTCCTCGCTCCCGGCAAGACGCAGATACAGCCGTTGTCCGAGGAAGGCCGCGCCGGTCAGCGGCAGGGGTCGACCCGCCGCCTCGCGCATCGAGGCGAGTGCCCGGTCTTCACTGAGCTCGAAGACCAGGGTGCGCTCCAGAACGGGGAGGGGAAGCACCTTGACGGAGACCTCGAGAAGCACCCCCAGGGTGCCCATGGCGCCGGCCATGAGGCGGGAGATGTCGTAGCCTGCTACGTTCTTCATCACCTGACCGCCGAAGCGCAGAACCCGGCCCCGGCCGTCCAGGATACGCACGCCGAGCACCAGGTCGCGGGGCGCACCGCCCCAGGGTCGCCGGGGGCCCGCGAGGCCGGCCGCGACCGCTCCGCCGAGCGTTGCCTCGCCGCCGAACAGGGGGGGGTCGAAGGGGAGCATCTGACCCTCTCCCGCCAGAGCGGCCTGTATCTCCGTGATGGGGGTTCCGCCCCGTGCCGTGAGCACCAGCTCGGTGGGCTCGTAGGCCAGTATCCCCCGGTGGCCGGCAGTGTCCAGGGGCTCGCCTGTGGCGCGGCGCCCATAGAAGGCCTTGGTGCCGCCGCCGCGGATGGACAGGGCCCGTCCTGCGTCCGCCGCCTCGCGGACGCGCTCGCGCAGGACCTCGGTGAGGTCGGCTTCCATCAGAAGCGCTCGAGCTCGGGAAAAGGCAGCTCGCCTCGGTGCACGTGCATGGCTCCGAACTCGGCGCAGCGGGCCAGGGTGGGTATGGCCTTGCCCGGGTTGAGCAGGCCGCCGGGGTCGAAGGCCGCCTTGACCGCGTGGAAGGTCTCCAGCTCCTCGGAGGGAAACTGGACGCACATCTGGTTGATCTTCTCCATGCCCACGCCGTGCTCTCCGGTGATGGTGCCCCCTACCTCCACGCACAGCTCCAGGATTCGGCCGCCGAGCGCCTCGGCCTTCTCCAGCTCGCCCGGGACGTTGGCGTCGTACAGGATGAGCGGGTGGAGGTTTCCGTCGCCGGCATGGAACACGTTGGCCACTCTCAGGCCAAACTCCTGCGAGAACGCCGCGATGCGCTCCAGCACCCGGGGCAGGTGCTTGCGGGGGATGGTGCCGTCCATGCAGTAGTAGTCGGGGGAGATGCGGCCCACGGCGGGGAAGGCCGCCTTGCGGCCGGCCCAGAAACGCTGCCGCTCCGCCTCGTCCCGGGCGGTGCGCACCTCAGTGGCGCCGGCTTCCAGGAGCAGACGGCGCACGCGCATGATCTCCTCGGAGACCTCCGTGTTGGTGCCGTCCACCTCGCACAGCAGAATGGCCGCCGCGTCCTGGGGGTAGCCCGCGTGGGCGAAGTCCTCGGCCGCACGGATGGCCAGGTTGTCCATCATCTCCAGGCCGCCGGGGACGATGCCGCGGGCGATGATCGCGGCCACGGCCGCTCCGGCCCGCCCCACGTCGTCGAAGGCGGCGAGCACCACCTGGGCCCGCTCCGGGATGGGCAGCAGCCGCACCACCACCTCGACCACCACACCGAGCATCCCCTCCGACCCGGTCATCAGCGCCAGGAGGTCGTACCCGGGGCCGTCCAGGCCGCCGCCGCCGATGCGCAGCACCTCGCCGTCGATCGTGACGACGGTGAGCTCGAGGATGTTGTGCACCGTCAGGCCGTACTTCAGGCAGTGCACCCCGCCGGCGTTCTCCGCCACGTTCCCGCCGATGGAGCAGGCGATCTGGGAGGAGGGGTCGGGGGCGTAGTAGAGTCCATGGGGCCGCGCCGCCTCGCTGATGGCGAGGTTGCGCACCCCCGGCTGCACCCGGGCCCGGGCGTTGGCCGGGTCCAGCTCCAGGATGCGGTTGAAGCGGGCCAGGCTGAGCAGCACGCCGTCCGCCAGGGGCAGGGCGCCGCCGGAGAGCCCCGTGCCGGCCCCCCGCGCCACCACAGGCACGCCCTCGTCCCGGCACAGCCGAAGCACGGCCCGCACCTGCTCGACGGTGTCCGGGAGCACAACCAGGAGCGGGATCTCCCGGTAGGCGGACAGGCCGTCGCACTCGTAGGGGCGCAGCTCGTCCTCGCTCTGCAGGATCGCCTCCGGCGGGAGCCACCCGCGCAGCTGCCGCGCCAGCGCGGCGCGGCGCCCGGGTCGGTCGGCGAGAGGGGACGTGCTCATGATCCGGATTGTTCCAGAACGGACGGCGCGGTTAAACCGTGCATCTAGTTTAAAGGGGT
>JASFUT010000233.1:0-5523 GCA_050050175.1 Chromatiales bacterium | reverse complement strand
GTGGTACGCAACCCGATCTACGCAACAGGTGTCGGGCTGCTGTTGTTCGGCTACCGGAACCGCTCAGCGCGGGTCCCGGAGCTGCCTAGCGGACGGAGCATGAAGGCGGTATGGGACCGCATGAAGAGCTGGTTCCAGGGGAACTTTTGATATCGGAGCGCGAAACGGACCGGCAACGGTCGAGCGGCGAAACCCAAGGTGTTCGAGGAGGATCGAGCCATGTTTGAACTGATGGATGCCTACAGCCAGAACGCAGTCATCAAGGTCGTCGGTGTGGGAGGCGGCGGCGGTAATGCCGTCAACCACATGCTCAGCGGAAACATCGAGGGCGTGGAGTTCATCTGCGCCAACACCGATGCCCAGGCGCTGAAGAGCAGCCAGGTGAAGACCATCCTTCAGCTGGGCGCGAACATCACCAAGGGCCTCGGGGCGGGAGCCAACCCCGAGATCGGCCATAGTTCGGCCATGGAGGACCGGGATCGGATCAGGGAGACCCTGGACGGCTCGGACATGGTCTTCATCACCGCCGGCATGGGCGGCGGCACGGGCACGGGTGCGGCGCCGGTCGTGGCCGAGGTGGCCAAGGAGCTGGGTATCCTGACGGTCGCGGTGGTGACCAAGCCGTTCCCGTTCGAAGGCAGCAAGCGCATGCAGGTAGCTGAGCAGGGCATCGCCGAGCTGGGCCAGCACGTGGATTCCCTGATCACCATCCCCAACGAGAAGCTGCTGCAGGTGCTCGGCAAGAACATGTCGCTGCTCGATGCATTCAAGTGCGCGAACGACGTGCTGTTCAACGCGGTGCAGGGCATCGCCGAGCTCATCACCCGGCCCGGGCTGATCAACGTCGACTTCGCCGACGTGCGCACCGTCATGGCCGAGATGGGGGTTGCCATGATGGGCTCGGGCTCGGCCAGCGGCGAGAACCGGGCGCGCGAGGCTGCCGAGCAGGCGATCCACAGCCCGCTTCTGGAGGACATCAATCTCGCCGGTGCCCGGGGCATCCTGGTCAATATCACCGCCGGCCTGGACATGTCCATCGGTGAGTTCGACGAGGTCGGCAACACCGTGAAGGAGTTCGCCTGCGACGATGCCACGGTGGTGGTGGGCACCGTTATCGACCCCGAGATGCAGACTGATCTGCGCGTCACCATGGTGGCGACCGGCCTCGGCAAGCAGCGGACCCCGGAGAAGCGGGCGCCGGAGCCCGAGGTCAAGCCGGTGCGCCTGGTGAACTCCGACATCGTGGAGCCGGGCCCGGTGGACTACACGGACATGGACCGGCCGACGGTCATGAGGCGGGAGCACAAGCCGCGCAAGCCCTTCGGCGATGCGGGGAAGGATCAGGACATGGACTATCTGGACATCCCCGCCTTCCTCCGCAGACAGGCAGACTGACCTGGGTCAGGGTAAATGGCACGCGGATTGCTTATAATTCGGCTCATGCCCGGATGAACGCTGTTTATGGCGTTTTGGTAAGGGGATAGGCCGTGTGGTAATATCCGGCGGGCCCTGGGTGGGCCTCAAGTCGACTGGGGGCGACACACGACATGATCAGGCAGCGCACGCTGAAGAACGTCATCCGGGCAACCGGCGTCGGATTGCACACGGGTGAGAAGGTCTACCTGACGCTGCGTCCGGCGGCGCCGGACACGGGCATCGTGTTCCGTCGCGTGGATCTGGACCGCCCGGTCGAGATCAAGGCGAGTCCGGAGAACGTGGGCGACACGAGGCTGTCCACGACGCTCATGAGCGGCGGGGTCAAGATCTCCACCGTCGAGCATCTGCTTTCGGCGTTCGCCGGTCTGGGCATCGACAACGCCTACGTGGACGTCAGCGCCCCCGAGGTGCCCATCATGGACGGCAGCGCGGGGCCCTTTGTCTTTCTGGTCCAGTCGGCCGGGGTGGAGGAGCAGAACGCGGCGAAAAAGTTCATCAGAATCAAGAAGAAAGTGGTGGTCGACGAGGGCGACAAGCGGGCTTCATTCGAGCCCTTCGACGGTTTCAAGGTGTCATTCGCCATCGATTTCGACCACCCGGCCTTCACCGAGCGCACCCAGTTCGCGTCGATCGATTTCTCATCCACCTCCTTCGTCAAGGAGGTGAGCCGGGCACGCACCTTCGGCTTCCTGCGCGATCTGGAGATGCTCCGGGAACGACAGCTGGCCCTGGGCGGCAGCCTGGACAATGCCATCGTGGTGGACGACTACCGCGTGCTCAACGAGGATGGCCTGCGCTACGAGAACGAGTTCGTCAAGCACAAGATCCTGGACGCCATCGGCGATCTCTACCTGCTGGGACACAGTCTGGTGGGGGCGTTTACCGGGTACAAGTCAGGGCACGCGCTGAACAACCGCCTGCTCAAGGCCCTGCTGGCGGACAAGGCCGCGTGGGAGGAGGTGACCTACCGCGAGGGCGAGCGCATGCCGATCTACTACATGAGGCCCGTCCAGGCGGGCTGAGGCCCGTCACCGTCGGTCACGGGCGGGCCCGAGCGGCGAGCCGCTTCAGGGCGGCACGCAGGTCGGGATCCGAGATCCCTTCCGCCATCTGCTCGAGCACGCGGGCATCGGTGGCGGCCAGTCGGGCCGGGGCCCGGGCCTTTCTGCGCGGCCGCGGTTCGGGAGCGGGCAGGATGCGTACCTTGACCGTGCGCGCGGCGGTGGGACCGCCGCTGAGGGCCTGGATGATGCGCGGTGCCAGAAATCGGATGCGGCTGCCCCAGGCCGGGGAATCGGCGAAGACGACCAGCCGGTTCCCGCTGACTGCGACGGCCGCGCAGTGCTCAGCCACCGGCTCGGGCAGCGCGGACCGTACCCGCTCGAGCAGCGCCTGGTGGTCGCGCACGCACCCGCGCAGGCGCCCGAGGGCTTCGGAGCGGCTCATGATCCGGTCGAGTCGACTGAGTCGGGATCGCATGGACGCTCCGAATGGCTCCGCGTGACGCCGTGGCCCGCTGATTCAGATCGAGCTAGACGGGGGAGTTATGAACGTAATGCCGATCACCGAGCTGTGCAACCGCTCCCGGGGTCTCGACCTGTGCCGCCCTCTGCTGCTGGCCATGGCGGCGGCGCTGGTGGTGCTCGCCGCCGGGGCGGGCCTTTGGGGCGGCTACCGCCTCGGGCTGGTCGAGGCCGCCGGCACCCCCGGACCGCAGATCGCCGCGGAGCTCGAGCGTCAGCGCCAGGAGCTCGAGGATGTTCGAGGCCGCAGCAAGGCGCACCTGGATGCCCTGGCGCTGCGGCTGGGGCGGATGCAGGCCCGTCTCGCCCGTCTCGACGCCGTCGGCGAGCGCCTGATCGAGATGGGCAAGCTGGATGCGGACGAGTTCAGCTTCCAGGAGGTCCCGGCCCGGGGGGGCCTGGACGCGGGCGGAGGCGCGCAGTCCACCGGGGCGGCCGAGCTGCTCGGAGAGATCGAGGACCTGTCACGCCTGATGGCCGACAGGGAGCGCAAGCTGGGGCTCCTGAAGGAGCTCCTGATGAGCTGGAGCCTGAGCGAGGAGGTTCGGCCCGACGGGAATCCCGTGGATAAAGGCTGGCTCTCGTCGGGTTTCGGGATGCGCAAGGATCCGTTCACCGGGAAGAAGGCCTTCCACGAGGGGCTGGACTTCGCGGCCAAGCGGGGCACGGACGTGATCGCGGTGGCCGCCGGCATCGTCACCTGGGCGGGGGAGCGGGGCGGCTACGGGGAGCTGGTGGAGATCGACCACGGCGACGGCTACGTGACTCGTTACGGCCACAACGAGCGTGTCCTGGTCAAACCCGGCGATACCGTCTCCAAAGGCCAGGCCATCGCCCATATCGGCAGCTCGGGCCGCTCCACGGGACCGCACGTCCATTTCGAGCTGCTCAGACACGGCAAGCAGGTAGACCCTTCCAAGTACCTGGCCGCCAAGTAGCGGCGGCACCGCACAGGGCCGGGGTCGCCGACGCGGGCCCGCCTTTCCCGCTCGGGCGTTGAATTCCCTGAGTCGAGGCCGGATTTGATGTATGATCCGGGTCTTTCGCAGCGGCCCCCACAGAAGCACAAGTCGTTAAATGGTCAACCAGATTCTCAGAAAGGTGTTCGGCAGCCGCAACGAGCGCCTGCTCAAGCGGCTGGGCAGGACGGTGGCGGAGATCAACGCCCTGGAGCCGGATATCGAGGCCCTGTCCGACGAGGCGCTCCAGGCCAAGACCGGGGAATTCCGCGCACGACTGGATCAGGGCGCATCCCTCGACGACCTCCTCCCGGAGGCCTTCGCCACCGTGCGCGAGGCGGGCCGCCGGGTGCTCTCCATGCGCCACTTCGACGTGCAGTTGATCGGCGGCATGGTCCTGCACCAGGGCAAGATCGCCGAGATGCGCACCGGCGAGGGCAAGACCCTGGTGGCCACGCTGGCGGTGTATCTGAACGCGCTGCCCGGCAAGGGCGTGCACCTGGTCACCGTCAATGATTATCTTGCGCGGCGCGACGCGGCCTGGATGGGGCGGATTTACCACTTCCTGGGGCT
The DNA here is from genome assembly GCA_050050175.1 of Chromatiales bacterium. Taxonomy (GTDB): domain Bacteria; phylum Pseudomonadota; class Gammaproteobacteria; order Chromatiales; family Chromatiaceae; genus CAVQCX01. The sequence goes on along the minus strand of JASFUT010000233.1, from coordinate 1,031 downwards.
GAGCGTCGGGGTGATCAACTCCTCGGGAGGCCTGGGCCCGGACTCGGCATCCTACGTCTACGATCCCGCGCATCCCGAATCCGCCGGCGGCTACCGCTACATGCGCCCGTGCACCCGGCGCGAGGCCTACGCCTGCGACGTGACCTACGGCACGAACAACGAGTTCGGATTCGACTATCTGCGCGACAACATGGCGTTCAGCGCCGAGCAGCGCGCCCAGCGGGAGAAGAACTTCGCCATCGTCGACGAGGTCGACTCCATCCTCATCGACGAGGCCCGGACGCCGCTGATCATCTCCGGTCCCGCCGAGGACAGCTCCGACCTCTACCGGCGGATCAACGAGATCATTCCCGCCCTGACGCGCCAGGACCCGATCACCAACGAGGAGGGAAAGCCCGACTTCGGTCCGGGCGACTACTCGGTGGACGAGAAGGCCCGTCAGGTGTTCCTCAGCGAGGAAGGACACGAGAAGGTCGAGCAGATGCTCACCGACGCGGGCCTGCTGGACGAAGGCAGCAGCCTGTACGATGCGCAGAACATCAGCCTGATGCACCATGTCAACGCCGCTCTGCGGGCGCACGCGCTCTTCCAGAAGGACGTGGACTACATCGTGCGCGACGGCCAGATCGTGATCGTCGACGAGTTCACGGGCCGCACCATGCCGGGGCGGCGCTGGTCGGAGGGCCTGCATCAGGCGATCGAGGCCAAGGAGAAGGTGCCGATCCAGGCCGAGAACCAGACCCTCGCCTCGATCACCTTTCAGAACTACTTCCGGCTGTATGCGAAGCTCTCGGGGATGACCGGCACGGCCGACACCGAGGCTTTCGAGTTCCAGCAGATCTACGGGCTCGAGGTGGTGGTCATCCCCACCAACCAGCCGATGATCCGCGACGATGCGGGCGACCTGGTCTACCTCACCCCGGGCGAGAAGTACAAGGCCATCATCGACGACATCCAGGATTGCGTGCGGCGCGGCCAGCCCGTGCTGGTGGGCACCGCGTCCATCGAGGTCTCGGAGCTGATCTCCGATC
>JASFUT010000232.1:0-5544 GCA_050050175.1 Chromatiales bacterium | reverse complement strand
CCTCCAATTCCCTATCCCTGGAGGGAGGGGGTCAGCGTGAAAGTGATTTCAGCCGGGAAGCAGGCTGCCCCCTCACCCCAGCCCTCTCCCCCTCACGGCGGAGAGGGACAACTAACCGGCCCACTTCGTCATGGACGACCACGGGTCACGGCCTGCGTACGTGCCATTCGGATAAGCGCCCTTAACTACAAGGGGTTACCCCTTCACCTGCTCAGCTCGCGCGACTAGTCGTCGGCCTGGACTGCGCCGTCTTCCCGGCCGGCCCCGGAGGCCTGCTCGTCGTCCTCCGGCGCGTAGAACTCGCGGGTGAATATCTCCCACACCGCGACGAACAGGGCCGCGATCAGGGGACCGACGACGAAGCCGTTGATTCCGAACAGCACGAAGCCGCCGAGCGTCGAGAGCAGGACCATGTAGTCCGGGAGCTTGGTATCGCGTCCGACCAGGACCGGGCGCAGCAGATTGTCCACCAGACCGATCACGCCGGCACCGAAGGCCACCAGAATCGTCCCTTCGATCCAATCACCGATGGCGAACAGGTAGATGGCCACCGGGGCCCAGATCAGGCCGGCACCGACCATCGGGATCAGCGACAGCACGGCCATCACGACGCCCCAGAGCAGGGCCCCGGATATGCCCAGGATCCAGAAGATCAGCCCCCCCAGGGCCCCCTGTATGGCGGCAACCACCAGATTGCCCTTTACCGTCGCGCGGGTCACCTCGGCGAACTTGTTGAACAGCAGCCGTTCGCGCTCGTCCCCCATGGGCAGGGCCCGCACCACCAGATCCACCAGCCGGGGCCCATCGCGCAGCGTGAAGAACGCCATATAGAGCATCAGACCCAGACTGACGAACCACTGCAGGGTGTCCTGCCCCAGCTGGACCGCGTTCTGGGCCAGGAAGCGGCTCGCAGTGACGGCCAGCCCCGAAACCTGCCGCTTGAGGTCGTTCAGATCGAGCTGCAGGCGCTCCAGGATCTGCTGCAGGACCGGAAAGGCCTGCCGGATACGGTCCAGGTATGCCCCCGGGTCTATGTCACCAGCCTGCAGCCGCTGATAGAGACTGGCGCCTTCCTGAAAGAACGATCCGACGACGAACAGGGCGGGAAGGATGGCAATCAGCATACAGACGCCGAGGGTGGACAATGCGGCCAGGTTGCGCCGACCACCCATGAGTGAGCACAGGCGCAGGTGCAACCCGTGGAAGACCAGGCCCACGACGCAGGCCCAGAATATGGCTCCGAAGAAGGGCGAGAGCAGATAGAGGAAGACCAGGGTCACCAGCGCCAGAAACAGCAGGAACGAGCGTCGCTCCAGGCCGGAGTGATGGGTGTTGCCGTGTTCCGCGTCATCAGCCACTGGCCAGGCGCCTGTAAGGATTGTCAGGGCAGTATGGTATTCGGCCCGGCGCTCACGGACCAAGCCTCGCCGGAGAAGGGCCGCTGAGACTCTCGGATCCGGGGGATCCCTTAAGGCCTTCGCTCTCGATCGAACCTTCCCCGGTGCCGCGTCGCCCGTCAGCCGTCAGACGTGAGCGATGGCGGTAGAACAGCTCGCGGTTTCCCCCTCAACCACCGGGACCCAGGCGAGCCAGCTTGAGATCCAGCTGCCTGCGCAAGGCGCGCTGATCGTCCGGCACCCCCGTAATCCCGGCCGGATCGCCGCTCGGCGTCAGGAAGACAGCCACTCCGTTCTGCAGGCTGTGTCGGCGCGCGAATGCCCGGCCCTTCGGCGTACCCAGATCGGCCACCACGAACGCAATGCGGTCTTCGTAGTCCGCCCTGACCTGCCGCAGTCGATCCAGTGCCTCCGCCCCTGCCGGGCTGAAGTTCTCGTAGGCCAATACCAGCGACGGCTTTCCCTTGCCGACTACGGAGAGGTCCGTCCCGATGGGCTTTCCCTGCTGAGCGAGGACGACGAGCACGGCGCCCACCAGGACCACCAATACGACCACGGAAACAAGCGATGCCTTTGACATGGATTCATGCCCCCCTGCTTGCGCGGACGGCGCCGACCTCGGTAGACCGTCCTGTAACTGGCAGCCGCTCGCGCGGTCCAGTTATCCTACCTCCGACGTGACGACCGCATGGCCATGGATAACCACCCACTTGTCAAGGCATCAACGGGCGAATCCCGGTCGAAACCCCGCTGCGCCTGGTGCGGGGCCGACCCGCTGTACCTGCGCTATCACGACGAGGAATGGGGCGTTCCGGTCCACGACGACCGCAGGCACTTCGAGTTCCTGCTTCTGGAGGGGGCGCAGGCCGGACTGTCGTGGATCACGATCCTGCGCAAGCGGGAGGCCTACCGGGAGGCCTTCGCGGATTTCGATCCCGAGCGCGTCGCGCGCTTCGGCAACCGCGACATCGAGCGGCTGCTGAAGAACCCGGGCATCGTGCGCAACCGTCTGAAGGTCCAGAGCGCAGTAAAGAATGCGCGCGCCTTCCTCCAGGTTCAGGACGAGCTCGATGGATTCGACAGCTACGTCTGGCGCTTCGTCGGCGGACGGCCTATCCGGAATCGCTGGCCGCGCATCGAGCAAATCCCGGCCAGCACACCGGAATCCGACGCGTTGAGCAGGGACCTCCGCAAGCGCGGCTTCAGCTTCGTCGGCCCGACCATCGTCTACGCCCACATGCAGGCGACGGGCCTGGTCAACGACCACGTGATCGGCTGCTTCCGCCACGGGGAGGTGGCACGGCTGGGCTGAGGTGAGCTGTACTGTCGCTTCCGCGGGCGGTCGCAGGATCCGCCCAGACCACGGCCGCGCATCCGGCTGCACAGCATTCAGTTGAAGAGACGACGAGAACCCCGGCGATGGCAAACCAGCTCGCCTCGTGCGCTCGTGGGTCACCGGCGCCTTTTCGCGAGACATGGGAAAGCCCACTGATTCGGCCCGGGGGGCCCAAGAAGCGGCCCGATCCGCAGACGCTGCACATGCAGGGCACAACCGACGGCAGCGGTGGCAACATCAAGAATTGCAGTGCGCCCCAGGTCTTGGGCTTGCTCCGCCCTCGAGCCCACGACCCCGGGGAGACCATCATGACAGCGTGTCGGATGTGGCCCGAATGTGCTCCAAGAGGCTGCTTCCGCCCATCCTCGGCCTGGTGCAGATCGCCGAGACCGCGCGGGCGGGCGCCAGGCCGCCCGCGGCCTGGTTCGAGCGGCCATCGTCGGGGGCGGACGGCTCCCCACCCTGTCTGATCCGAGAGGACGGGGACGACGACGAGGAGCAGCAGCTCTGCGACCGATACGTCGACCGACTGTCGGCGCGTCTGCTGATGCTGCAGGGCCTGCCCCGGCGGGTCAGGGCGCTTGGAGCTGGCGGCACTCCAGCACTTGCTCCACGTGGAGCGGTTTCACCCCCTGTACCCGGCGGCGATCGACCGGAAGCTGGTCCCTGCGGCGCGCGTCGAAGCCCGACTACGTCGCATCCCCGACGCTTGAGCGGTGCTCTACGGTCGGTCAGAGCAGCCGCTGTGGCATCCGACCCGGACCGTGGACCGGACAGCGACCAGCGGGCCCGGGGAATGCTCGGCCCGGGAGCATGCGTATCAGCCGCCGGACCGGGCGAGCCTCCACCCGACGAGCGGCTGATGCGCGCTCTGTGCCCGAGTCACGGGGGAGCCGGGCTTCCACGCCCTGAAAGGGATCCGTCAACGGCGCTGATAGGTACCGACCAGCTCCGCCCGCGCCAGGACGTGCCCCTGCATGGCGCGCTCCACGTCCCCCTCGGTCGGCCGCTCGAGCTCCGGCAGGGTGGTATCCAGGGCATAGAGCTTGTGGAAGTACCGATGCCGGCCGACGGGCGGGCACGGCCCTCCGTAGCCCCGGCGCTTCCAGCTGTTCAGACCGCTGCGGGCACCGGCGGGCAGGTCGCTGACCCCTTCCGCCAGACCCTGGCTCGTGGCAGGCAGGTTGTACACCACCCAGTGCACCCAGGTCATGCGCGGGGCGGCGGGGTCGGGGGCGTCCGGGTCGTCGACGATCAGCACCAGGCTCCGCGCCCCGGCGGGAACGCCCCGCCAGGTCAGAGGCGGCGACACGTCCTGGCCGTCACAGGTATACCGGGGCGGAATCGACCCCCTTTGCCCGAAGGCATCCGAACGGATCTGCAGTTCCTCGCCCGCCTGGACCGCCAGGGCTGCCGCCCCGGCCAGAGCCGGGCAGAGCAACCATACGAGGAGTCTGTTCATCGGCCACGCCTCCCTACAGCTCTGGGTTCAGTCTAGGACATTCGGGGAGCAGCTGGCCGCGCGGTCCCGGTGCCGGCGCGGGTTGGGCCTGGCCGGTGGGAAAGGTCAGAGCCCGACGGGCATCGTGATGCACCTCGCCCTTCCCGAGGAAAGGGGGCAGCAGCAACCGGGAAGGCATCGTGCGTCCACTATTCGTCGGCCCGGTTGCCGCTGAATGGGCTGCTCTGCGCGCGCGGGTCTCTTGCCGGGTGAGCGACAGGCGACGAGCGCTTGCCCCGACCTTCGCCCGCGTTTCGCCGAACCGCATCTCTCGCGACGCATGCGGCTCCTCCGTGACTGCGACTACCGCATGACCATCGCGTACACGACGGCGGCTATGATCAGCTGCGCGAAGGCCAGCAGCCAGAAATAGAGAGCAAGAACCAGCACCCGGGGCGGCCTTTGCTCGTCGCCGGACGGCTTCCCTCTGGTCCCGAGCCACCAGGCACCGGCAACGGATAAGGCGAGAATCACGATTCCGACTATTGCGTATTTCACGGAAGGGGCATCGAGCGTGTTGACCTTCGCTCAATCATATCAACGTCGCCCCGCTCAGGTCTGGCGAGAGTGCCTTGGGGGCCACGGGTCTCGCCCGCCGTGCCTGGCTGAAGGTTTGGCAGCCCGGGCGCCAGAGAATTCGGAGCCGTGCCGCTGAGGCCCCGAACCCCACCCCCGGGACGCCTCTGCGCCTCATCCGGCCCGGTGACACTGCCTGGTCCGGCGGGTGGATGGGGTGCTCGGCTGCCAGCCGTAGATCGAGCTCGACCATGACGCGGCCCGATCCCGGGGCCATGGAGCTGCGCTGCCGGAACGGAGCACTCGGGAGCGCGGAGTCACCTTCTCCCGAAGTATCGGGGCCGGCGTCGCGCGGACGCCGCCCTGCACGGGCTCGACCCTCGGGAAATTACCTATACCGTTCCCCTGCTCCAGTCCGGCGCGCATGCTCAGGCGGTTCGCCGGAGGCACGTTGCCAAGCAATGCCTGCCACGGGGGCGACCGACCCATCGCCAGGGATGAGCTCGCGGCCCCCCGGCCCCCCGGGCCGTGAACCGGAGGTGGCGGTGCCATGGCGGCGGGGTGACGTGCTGTCGGGCGAGAGTCTACCCGATGCGCACGGGCGCGAACCCTTCCAGGATCCGGGCCCGATACAGGTTGCCATGGCAGGCCTGCCAGGAAACGATGTTTCGGCCTGGGCGAGCCCGAACTTCGGCGTGCCGGCCCGACGACAACCCCGAGCGTTCGCCCCTCCTACTCCTGCCCCGCATAGTAGTGCAGCAACGCAGCTATATCGGCGTCGGAGAGCCCTTCGA
>JASFUT010000231.1:0-5586 GCA_050050175.1 Chromatiales bacterium | reverse complement strand
GCCTCGCGAAGCTTATTGCGCAGCTCGGCGGTGTGCGCCTGCTCCTTCTTGCGCTCGGCCAGGGCCTGATCCCGGGCCCCCTTCTCGGCCTGTATCTGTGCCTTCGCCTTCTCGATCAGATCCCGCAGCGCCGCGATGTCCTGCTGGCGCTGATCGACGACCCGTTTCTTCTCCACCTCCGCCCGGGCGAGCCGGCTCTCGAGCTCTTCCACGCGCGACGAGGACTCTCCAAGCGCCCCCCGGAGCCGTTTCAGCTCGCCGGTGAGCTCCGAATCGGCCTCGTCCTCGTACGCCGCGGGCGCCTCGCCGACCGCCGCGCCGGTCGCCAGGGCGCCGGGACCGGCGCGCTCGAGGCCACCGTCGAGCACAGATACCTCGAACCCCCGCTCGGTGAGCAGATAGGCGGCGGCGGAGCTGACCTGTCCGTCCTTGCAGTAGGCGACGTAGTGCCGGTCCGGCGCCAGGCTCGAGGCCTGATAGCGCAGGGAGCCGAAGGGCAGGTTGACGCTGCCCTCGAGGTGACCTGCCTCGTAGTCGCTCTGTGGGCGCACGTCGAGCCACACCGCACCCTCGGCGATCCGGGACTTGGCCTCGCCGAGCTTTAGGGTTCGCGCGAGGGGGCGCTTGACGAGGCTGACGAAATGCGGCTTGCTCAGACGCAGCAGAATGCCGTCGGACAGCATGGACACGTTGCTGTTCCGGGGCTTCTCCGAGAGCAGGGCCTCTTCTCCGAAGCTGTCCCCGGGTCCGAGCTGCGCCACCTCGACGGGTCCCCGGCCATCGCCCATGTCGCGGGTGACCAGGCAGCGTCCGCGATGGATCAGGTAGAAGTAGTCACCCTCCTCTCCCTGCCGAATGACCTCGTCTCCGTCCTTGGCCTCCACCTCCTCCATGGCCATCATGACCCGCTGGATGTTGGCAGCCGGGATCTGCTGGAAGACCCGTGACTGCAGGAGCTGGCTCATCCAGTCGTCGCCGTCGGCCCCGGCATCGAGATCCTCCACCTCGTACGCGCTGTGGCTGCTCTGGGCCAGCCGCTCACTCAGCATCCGGCTGTCGATACGCACGTACTCGACCGGGGTTCTGGCCTTCGCGGAGAACTTCCTGGGCAGCTGATGGGCCAGCGGGAAGCGGGCCATGTCGCTGCCCGCAGCGATCTGATCGACCTCGGCCTTCCCGGAGAGCAGACCGACCTGGCCGGAGAGGAGGTATACGTTGTGATGGTCCGTGTCACCCTCGCGGAACAGCAGCTCACCGCGCCGGGCCTTCTTGATATGGATCTCGTTGACCAGCTGCTCGAGGTCCTTGTCCGGCAGCGTATTGAGCGGGACCAGTCGCTTGAGGAGAGCCAGATCGTTGCGTTCCGGTGCCACGGCCATCACGGGGCCCTCAGGAACCGGCTTCGGCCAACGGGCGCTTTGAAAGGGCGTAGACGATCATGCTCTGCCTGTCTTGAGAGGGACGGCGGCCGACGACCCGCTTGAGTATTCTTCTGGTGCGCACAGGACGTATCACGAGTTTAGCAAGTCTTTCCGGTAATATTTTGGTACTCATCACAGACCCGGGACAAACAAAGGGCCCCGTCACCCCGGGAAAGGGCACTCGCCATGCCAGTCCAGACAACCGGTGTCGTCGCAGCCGGGCATCCGGTCACCGCCGGAGCCGCGGCGGCAATGCTCCGTGAAGGCGGAAACGCCTTCGACGCAGCCCTCGCCGCGCTGTTCGCGGCCTGCGTGGCCGAGCCCGTGCTCGCCTCCCTCGGGGGCGCCGGCTTTCTGCTCGCCCGCCCGGCGGACGCCGATCCGGTGCTCTTCGACTTCTTCGCGCAGACGCCTGTGCGCAAGCGGGCGCCGGCCGAGGTGGATTTTCAGCCGATCATCGCCAACTTCGGCACGGCCCAGCAGGAATTTCACATCGGCATGGGCTCGATCGCGACGCCGGGCACGGCACGCGGCGCATTCGACGTGCACGCCGCCCTCTCGCGCATGCCGATGACGGCGATCGTCGAGCCGGCGATAGCCGCTGCGCGCCGAGGCGTAGAGGTCAATGCGTTCCAGCACTACATCGCCTCCGTCGTCGAGCCCATCCTGCGCTCCAGTCCCCAGGCACTGGAACTGCACGCCAGCCGAAGTGTAGCGGGCGAGCTCGCCGGGGAGAACGAGCGCGTCGACCGGCCGGAGCTGGCGGGAATGCTCGACGCCCTCGCCCGGGAAGGCCCCGACCTGCTCTACAGGGGTGCGATAGCCCGGCGCCTGGTCAAGGACAGCCGCGAGGGCGGAGGGCATCTCACCATGGAGGATCTCACCCGATACCGGACACACCGGCGTACGCCCCTGGCGCGAGGCTACAGGGGCGCGCGCGTCTACACGAACCCGGCCCCGTCCGTCGGGGGAACCTTGATCGCCTTCGCCATGGGGCTGCTGGAGCCGGCCGCGCTGGGAGCGCTCACTGCGGGCGGCGAGGGCCATCTGAGACTGACGGCGCGTGCCATGCGTCTGATCCAGCAGCTGCGCCGGGCCGAAGGGATTGACCGCGACCTCGATGCGGTCGCCGCAAGACGGCTGCTGGGTGAAGACCAGCTCGCGGCCTACCGCGACGCCATGGAGACGGGCCTGCTCTCGAGCCGCGGTACCACCCAGATCAGCATTGCCGACATCCACGGCAATCTGGCCAGCATGACGCTCTCCAATGGCGAGGGCTGCGGCTATGTGCTCCCCGGGACAGGGATCATGCTGAACAACATGCTCGGCGAAGAAGACATCAACCCGCACGGGTTTCACGCCTGGCCCACCGATCGGCGGCTCGCCTCCATGATGGCTCCCACCATCGTCATCTCGGAGCAGGGCCGTGCGCTGGCCCTGGGCTCCGGTGGATCCAACCGTATTCGCAGCGCCATTCTCCAGGTGCTGATCAACTTCCTCGACATGGGCATGTCCGTGGAGCAGGCGGTTGAGGCGCCGCGTATTCACTTCGAGAACGATATGCTCAATCTCGAGCCGGGGCTCTGGCCGGACGTCGCCGCTGCGCTCGGCGACGAATATCCCCGCCAGTGCCGCTGGCCGGAGAAGAACATCTTCTTCGGCGGGGCGCACAGCGTAGTACGTGAGCCCGACGGTCGACTGAGCGGATGCGGAGACTCTCGGCGCGGCGGCGTGTGCCTGTTCGTATGAGCCGCGCCGGCTCCCAGCGCCCGGCACATCTGGCGGCGATTGATACAACGGCTCGGGTTGTATGCTATGTTTCGATTGCCTCGAACCCGATAAGCTCAGGAGCGCTCCATGGCTTTAAAGAAGAAGGCCGCCAAGAAGGTGGCGACAAAGAAGAAGGCGACTACCGCGAAGGCGGCCCCGCAGAGACGATCGCCGGCCATCACCGAGAAGCAGACCAAGACCCAGATCTTCCAGGCCATCGCCGAAGACACCGGCCTCGCCAAGAAGGATGTGGCCGCGGTTTTCACCAGTCTCGGCGAGCTGATCGAGCGCCACATGAAGAAGCGCGGCTCCGGGGAGTTCACCGTCCCCGACACGGGCGTGAAGATCCGCCGCGTACGCAAGCCGGCCCGCAAGGCGCGAATGGGACGTAACCCGGCGACCGGGGAACAGATCAAGATCGCCGCCAAACCGGCGCATACGGTGGTCAGGGTCACCGCCCTGAAGGCGCTCAAAGACACGCTGGGCTGACCGCGGGGCGCCGATTCGGGGCGCCCGGTTCCTCACCCTTCCTCATGCGCCTTGATGGCGCAACGTGAGCGTTTGTCCCCGCTGTATCAGCTCGAGCCGTTTCAGAAAGCTCATCCCGAGCAGCACTTCGTCGCTGGGCAGGGTCGGCAGGATCACGGCGCGCACGCCGCGCAGGCTTATGGCACCCAGTTCGATCCGATCCAGACGGGTCGTCCAGGCGGTCACCGGGCCGTTCGCCGTCTGCGTGGAAACCGCCGGACCGCGATCCAGCCCGAGGGCATCGGCCAGGTCTCTGGAGACAGCGACCTGGGTGGCGCCGGTGTCCAGCAGGAAGGTCACGGGACGTCCGTTGACCCGGCCGCTGGCCACGTAGTGCCCGGCACGATTCTGCACCAGCACGACCTCGGCGGCCCCGCCCCGCCCGATTCGGCTCGACGGCTCCCTGTTCGGATTCCGCTGGCTGTCGAGCACCCCTTGAAACAGGATGACGAGCAGCACGAGTCCGACAACCCAGGCGGCGATGATCATCACCCGCCCCAGGTGCCGATGCGCCAATGGATCAGTCTGGTAATGCATGCTCATCGGATACGACCCGCACCAGATATTGGAAAGGCGGGGGCAGCGACGAGTTCCCCGGACGGGAAGATTCAGAGACCCCGGCAGCTGCCGGGGTCGACTTGCGGGAGATCAGCCCCTCGGACCGTAGGGTACCGCGGGCCGCGGGGTCTGCCGCCAGGAACGGTTGAACATCTGGCGGTAGTACACGATGGCACTGGATCCGTTGGCCGCCACGTCGAACACCTTCCAGCCTTCATCGGACCGATAGAACTTGAAGTCTATCCGGGCCGGGTATCCGCTGGGGTTCTGGATAGCCACGCTGACGGTCTGCTGGTCGGCAGAGCGGCTGCGCGTCGGCAGAAAACGCACCTGCTGGTCGCTGTAGCCCGCCAGGCGCTCGGTCAGCGTCGTGAGAAAGTCCTCCTTCAGCTCCTGCTCCATGGCGGCCCGCTGCTTCGGGCTCATGGCCCGGTAACGCGGCCCCGCGGCCCATTGGGCCATGTGCTCGAAATCGAAGTAGGGGGCGATCTCTGTCTCGAGGAACATCGCGACCGTCTTGGGCGTCCGTGGCCGATCGCTACGCAGAAACGCGATCAGCTTGCCGAAGCCCCTGACGACGATCGCCTTCGGAGTCGGCGCCTCCTCGGTCGGCTGGGCGCGGTACTGGGGCCCGCCTGGGTAGTAAGCCTGTGCAGGAGCCGCGGCAGCGACGCCGAGCAGGAGGGCAGAAATGCCAATGACCTTAACCTTCATCTGAGTCCCCTGGTGTGTGGAGTACGGTTTATTGGAGTCGTATCGCCATCGGGCGTGCCTTGGCGGGACTCAGAGTGCCAACCGCCCGGGACAAAAGCAAGCGGCCCGCGAGCCCTTGAGCCCGCGTGCCGGCGTGGGGCAGTGCGGGGGCGTCAGAGCGTCTCCCAGAGATCCGAGAACTCGTCTGTCTCGGCGGGAGGGGCCTCGCCCCGAACCGGCTCGCTGTGACCCGCCGTGGCGTGGCCGGGGGCCGGAGCGCCTTTGTCCGCGCCGGCCCTGTACCCGGCGCCCGTCCCGGAGACGGACTCCACGGCCTTGAAACGGAACTGCACGAATGAGCGGGTCCGCTCCAGGGGCTGCACGAACCCGATGGGCTCCTCGTGAACGCCGTCGTCCAGTATGAGGCGATCACCGGCCGCGCCGAAGAACGCGGGGGTGAGGAGCGTGTCCGGCTGCCCGCCTGCGCCTGCGAGCAGCAGGCTCGCCAGCCGCTCCTCGCCGCGGGGAGCGAGCCGTATGTGACGGAGCACGACGGGCCGGACCTTGTCGGCCAGCACCTCGACGCCCATCTGGACGTCGTCCTGGGACTGGGCAT
>JASFUT010000230.1:0-5591 GCA_050050175.1 Chromatiales bacterium | reverse complement strand
CGGGATCTGGATGCCGTGGTTGTAGAACCCGATCGCGAGGTAGCCGTCCAGCAGGATGCCGGCGAGCGCAATCAGTGCCAGCCAGGCGTAGGGGGTGGACGTGGACGGATTCCGGACAGGGGGCTCAGACACAGAGTCGGTCCTTGGTTTCGCGTCGGCGAAGACGAAGCGGTGCTCGACAGGCGCACCGCCCTCGGTCAGCGCTCGAACGGCTGCGATCCCCTCGCCACGGTCATCGCCGGGGAGCAGTGACGGGTGTGTGCGGCTTCGGGCCCGGAACGGTTCGGGACAGGGTCACCCGGCCGCGCCGGGCCCTTCTACCAGATGGCGGGATCCGCCGGCAAGTCGCCTTACCGCATCTGACGCTCGATCCAGGCGATGACGGCCCGCTTCGCCCAGGGACCGTCCCCCTCGAGCCATTGACGGTCGATCCTGCCGTCCAGGCGATAGAACATGTGGTCGGCATTGCCGTCACCGACCTCGGAATCCAGGGCGAGAACCCAGCCCGAATCGCCGCTCCAGCACTGGCGGGCGCCGGGGCAGTCGACGCCCGTCACCGCCCCGAGCTGGTTCGTCATGTCGCCTAGATAGATACGGTCGCTCTCGCCCGACACCGCCAGCACGCGCTCGACCTCGGTGGCCGCTGCACTGTTGCAGCGCAGCTGCAGCGGGCCGATCTGAACCCCTGAGGAGAAGAGCACCGCGGCGTCCACTGCCTCCCCGGCCTGGTGGGCGATCCACGAGCCCTGGGAGAAGCCGACCGCGACGATCGGCAGACCCGAGGCATACACCTGGGCCAGTGGGCCGTCCGGCCCGAAGATGTCGTCGGCCTTGCGGCGGATGGCGAAGCAGGTGATCCCTTCGTACCAGTCCGAGGGATAGGACAGTATCAACCCGAGGTAGCCGCGATCGCCGAGGGTGGTCAGCAGGTCCCTGCCGAGCTGATCGTTCAGGCCGGCGCCGGTCCCCGGCAGATACACAACCACCCCCCGGGCCTCCCCGGCAGGCGGATAGTAAGCCACCCCGTCGACGCCGGGATACTCACCCTGGTTGCCGCAGGCGCCCAGCAACAGGGCCAGCGGGAGCATCATCCATCTCAGGCTCATCTCCACCCCCTCGCCGCGGCTCCGCGAGCCTGCGCGAATCGCCGGCTGCATGGCTTCCAATCCACTGACCGCGAAGGCGGCGTGGCCGGGCCCGGACGCGACGAGAGCGACCATTATACGGGTCGCGCGTCGACGAAAAAGGATGGTCGTCGCAGGATGCGGTGAAGCCCCCGGCGGGCCGCGGGTGCCCGGTGGTCACCTGCCAAGTCCGGGGTCGCGCCCGCGGGCGGTCATGCGATGGTCAGCACTTCCTTGTAGCCGGGGATCTGGGCCTGGATGCCGTGCACGTCGGCCAGCCCGGACTGGAGCGCGGCCAGGGCGTCGGGCTCGCCGTGAACCAGGAAGAACCGGGGGTGGCCGCCTATACGCCTCGCCCATTCCAGGAGGTCGGAGCGGCCCGCGTGGGCCGAGTAGCCGCCCAGGGTGTGGATGTGCCCGCGAACCGCGATCTCCTCGCCGAGCATGGATACTCGTTCGGCTCCGTCGACCAGGCGGCGCCCGAGGGTGCCCGCCGCCTGAAAACCGACGATGACCAGCCGCGTCTCCCGACGCCAGAGGTTGTGCTTGAGGTGGTGGCGGATGCGTCCGCCCGTGCACATGCCACTCCCGGCGATGATGACGGCGCCCCCCGAGATGCGGTTGAGGGCCATGGATTCCTGGGGCGTGCGGGTGGGCTTGACCAGCCCGAACAGCGACCGCAGGGGCCGGCCTCCGGGGCCGGTCAGTCGCTCGAGGTCGGCCCGGTCAAGGCTCTCGAGGTTGCGCAGGTAGAGCTCGGTGACCTCTATCGCCATGGGGCTGTCCAGGTAGACGTGCGCCTGGGGCAGGCGTCCCTGTCGGTGCAGCAGCAGGAGGTGGTAGATGACCTCCTGGGTTCGGCCCACGGCAAACGCCGGGATCAGCACGTTGCCGCCCTCCCGGGCGGCCGCCGCCAGTATCCCCGCCAGCTCCTCGACGGTGTCGTCCATGCTCTGGTGGTCGCGGTTGCCGTAGGTGCCTTCCATCACCACCACGTCGGCGGATTCCGGCGAGGCCGGGCTCTCCATCAGGACCGACTGCGGGTTGCCCAGGTCCCCGGAGAAGGCCAGGCGCTGCTCCAGGCCGCCGGAGTCGATGCGCAGATTGACCACGCCCGAGCCCAGGATGTGTCCCGCATCCTGGTACAGGAGCTGCACGTCCCGCGTCACCCGGACCTCGCGGCCGTAGTCCACCGGCTTGCACTGGGCCAGCACCTGGTCCACGTCGGCCGGCGTGTAGAGCGGCTCCACCGGCTCCCGACCCGCCCGCTCCCGGCGTCGGTTCTCCCAGTCGACGTCGCGCTGGGCCAGGTGAGCGGCGTCGGCCAGCAGGATGCCGAGAAGCCCGTGCGTCGCGGTGGTGCAGTGGATCGGCCCCCGATAGCCGTCTCTGACCAGCTTGGGGAGGAGCCCGGAGTGATCCAGGTGGGCGTGGGAGAGCACCACCGCGTCGAGCGCCCGGGGATCGAACGGGAAGGGCGCCTCGTTCAGGCGCTCCATCTCGGGCGGGCCCTGATGCATCCCGCACTCCAGCAGCACCCGGGACCGGTCGGTCTCGAGAAGGTAGCAGGAGCCCGTGACCTCACCGGACGCGCCGAAGAAAGAGAACTTCACCGCCATGACCACCTCCTCATACTCCCGCCGCGCCCCGGCCTCTGATTGCAGTCTAGGGCAGGAGGAGGACGGCGGGGACTGCATGCATGGCTCAACGACGCAAAGGGACGCCTTCTGGCGGCGAGAGGGGCATCGCCCCCCCTCCACAAGCCGCAGGCCCTCCGTGGCCAGCGGTCCGCCCTCATCGCGGGGGTCAGAAGAACCGGGCGAGCAACGCCAGCAGCCTGGCGAGGAGCCCCTGTCCGGTCTCTTCGAGCCGGGTGAAGGCGAGACTGTCCGAGGCCTGATTGTTGTCCCGGTCGGTCGCCCGCGCGCTGACTGCGTAGCTGCCGGCGTCCGGCACCGGGAACGGCAGGCGCCAGTCGGCGGTCCCCGCGGCCGGCAGCCAAAGGGGTTCGGAGACCCCCGAGAACCCCGAGCCGGTCCACCAGGCGCCGTCCCTCTGACGCTGAACGGCCACCTCCACCACCGCGACCCCCGAGAGGGCGTCCGAGGCCCTGCCGCAGATCGACGGGCCCCCGGCGCATCCCCCTTCCAGCCCCGAGGCGTCGTAGCTGACGCCCGCCTCCGGGAAGTCGATGAGGACCTGGGGTGCGACCGCGTCGCTGGATTTGGTGAAGGCCGCCTCCGTCTGAGTCTCGTTCAGCGCCCCGTCCAGGGCCTTGACCCGAAGGATATAGCTCCCGTCGTTCAGGGCATTCCCCAGGTCCCGGCGCCAGCGCCCGTCGTCGTGGACGACCGCCCGGAAGAAGTAGGGAAGGTCCATGTCGAACGCGCCGCTCAGGCCGTTCCAGTACTTGACGGCCCCGCCCTGATGACGCTCGACGCTGACGCCGACCTGGGAGATGCCCGACAGGTCGTCGCGGGCGGTGCCGCAGACGTCGTTGACCGCCTCGGTGCCGCAGCCGGCGGCGAAGGAGCGGTCGAAGTAGGTCTCCCCTTCCTCGGCGAAGTCGATGGCCACCTGGGGCGCTGCCGGGTCGTCCATCACGTCGACGAGCAGGCTGACCGTGCGCTGGCTGCGCGAGCTTCCGTCGTCCACCTCCAGTCGGATGCGGTCATCGCCGATATAGTCCCGGTGGGGCTCGTACACAAGTCGCCCGGTGTGCGTGAGATCAAGGTCGCCGTGATGCGGCCTTTTCACGACGTGCAGCGGCAGCAGCACCCGCCCCTCCGGATCCACGCAGAGCATGTCCCCGCTGCTCGGCCTGATATCCAGCGCGAGGTTGCGTATCACCTGGAAGGCCTTGCTGCGGCATACCGGCGGATCGTCGACGCCGGGCGTGTCGGTCACCGGCTGCACCAGGGTGCGGAGCCTTTGCTGCGCGGTGTATCCGGCCGAGTCCTCCACCTCGACCACCACCTCCGAGACCGCGACCGTTCCGAGCTGGTCCGACGAGGCCCCGCTCACCTGGGCCTGGAGGCAGACATCCGCCTCGGGATGACCCAGGGCGCTGCAGGGCGGGCTGTCAATGCCCGACACGGCGGCGCCCGGCGAGGCGGCGCTGATCTCGCAGCGCGCAATCTCGCCTTCGGGGTCGGCGCAGAGCGCCGTGACGGCATAGGTCTCAGTACCGTCGCCGTCGAAGTCCGCCAGCACCACCGCGCCGTCGTCCAGCGGGACCTCCGGGCGGACGTCCAGCGTCGGCGGCAGGTTGTGGCTGGCGGTGACCGAGAGCTCGTCGCAGCCGTAGCCCCCCGCGCCGTCGGACACGCGCAGCGTGAAATGGTGCATCACCCGGTCCTGGCCGCCGGCCTGGGATTCGAGGGTGAGGGTTGGGTTGGCCTCGGTGGAGACCAGCTCGCCCCCGTGGAGGTTGGCGAGATCGGCACAGTCCGCGCTGAGCGCCCCCCGATACCACTCGTACCCCTGAATGCCCGAGCCGCCGAAGGGATCGGTGGAGGCGTCGCCTCGCAGCCGGGCCTCGACGAGTCCGTCCTGATCGTAGTCCAGGATCAGGGCCTCCCCCTGCGCGCGGGCCGCGGGCGGCACGAACGGCCCGGGCGCGGTGGTCCCGACGAACACCTCGGTGCCACCGGCCGGATTTCCGTCCGGGTCCTCGGCCAGGGTGAAGGGATTGGCGGAGCCCACCACCAGCCCGAGCCCCGGTGCGGAAAGCAGCGTGCGCACGCCGTAGTTCCAGGGATTGCCGAAGCCGTCCTCGGTGATCTGGGTCCAGTGGACACCGTCTGGCGTGCGCAGGAGATCGAAGCCCAGCTCGCCGGTCGGGAGGATGGCGCCCAGCACGTCCAGCGTGCCGACGAACAGCTCGTTCTGGTGCTCGGCGAAGCGCCAGAAGTAGTTCGTCGATCCGATCTCCAGGGGGTTCCCGCTGCTCTGCGCGAGACCGGGTCCGGACATGGCCGAAGGCAGGCAGTCGTCGGGGAGGGTGTCCGGGTCCAGCTCGGTCATGGGCAGCCCGAGCCAGGAGCCCGGGGCCGTTCCGGGCATGTCTCCCGGCATCGCGCAGTCCAGGTTCTCCAGGCCGGGGAGCCGCTGCGCAGGGTCGGCGTAGTTCCGCCGCGGCCAGCCCACCAGCAGCTCCCAGCTGTGGGGGGCGTCCGGACCGCCCGCCGGTGGTGGGGATGCGGCATCCCGGATGCGCAGGAGCTCCGCCAGGGTGATCCGGTTGACCCCCGACTCGCTCGCACCCACGTAGAGATCGCCGTCCAGGACGCCGAGGGTCGCGCCGGCGTTGTCCACATCCGGCCCGAGCAGGTCCGGCGGACGCCCCGCCCCGTTATCAATTACCTTCACCCAGGTTAGGTTGCAATGCCCGTCCCCCTCCCAGGGAGCCAGGCAGTCGCTGCCGTTCGCCCGCCAGACCTCGAACCCGGAGGTGCGGTTGATCGT